>JALNXC010000243.1 GCA_023230535.1 Alkaliphilus sp.
ATAATCAAAAAGATGATTCCGAAAAAAATTCCTTTCATTTATCACAGCTCCTCATCGCCAGAGTTCGGGTAAAAGACCATGGGGTCAGGTACAGTGGCCTCGGGTACGGAGACCCTCCGGATTTCCGACCAATAGACCACGGGTACAGGGACCTTGGTCAAAAAAACTGACCAAGGTACCGGTCCCCATGGTTTAGCCTAGGCTAATTTCCGGCTTCTGGTATAAGTTATATGTGATGAATAAAAGGATTAGAATTAAAATTTTATATAAAAAAAGACCATGAAAGGCCATGGGGTCAGGTACAGTGGTCTTTTGGGGACCTTGATCTCACAGCCTAAAAGACCACGGGTACAGGGACCCTGGTCAAAAAAGACTGGCCAGGATACCGGTCCCCGCGGTTTGGCCCAAGTTGATCCCGATATATCTGCTCTAAGAAATATCAATTCCCCTCTCTGTATATGTTCGCTCCGAGGGACCTCAATTTTTCCTCTATATTTACATATCCCCTGTCAACGTGATGGGCATCCATAATTTCCGTTGTGCCTTTTGCCACCAATCCCGCTAAAATTAAAGCTGCTCCTGCTCTCAAATCCGTAGCCTTCACCGGTGCTCCTAAAAGATTATCTTTGCCTTCTATAATTGCGCTGCGCCCTTCTATTTTAATATTGGCGCCCATTCTTTTTAATTCGCTCACATGCATAAACCTGTTTTCAAACACAGTTTCTATGGCGATGCTCGTGCCTTCCGCAATGCTCATCAAAACCGTAAATTGGGACTGCATATCCGTAGGGAATCCCGGGTAAGGCATGGTTTTTATATCCACAGCCTTTGGCCTGTTATTTGCTATAACCCTCAGGCCGTTACCTTCCTCTTTCACATCTATCTCACATTCCTTGAGCTTTGCAATGATGGGTTTTAAATGATCCGGTACCACATTATCCACCAAAACGTTTCCTCCGGTGATAGCCGCCGCAATCATGTAGGTTCCCGCTTCTATTCTGTCGGGTATGACCGTATGAGTTGCCCCGCCAAGTTTTTTTACACCGTTTATTCTGATAGTATCCGTACCGGCACCTGTAATATCCGCACCCATTTTGTTCAGAAAATTTGCCAAATCTATGATCTCCGGCTCTTCCGCCGCATTTTCAATAAATGTCTGCCCTTCGGCCAACACGGCCGCCATCATAATGTTTTCCGTTGCACCCACACTTGGAAAATCTAAATAAATATTAGCCCCAATCAATTTTTCCGCCGATGCTTCCACAAATCCGTAGCCTAATTCAATCTCCGCACCCAACGCCTTGAATCCTTTCAGGTGCAAGTCTATAGGCCTTGTACCTATGGCGCATCCTCCCGGCATGGATATTCTCGCTTTTCCCATCCTGGCCAGCAAAGGCCCCATAACCAAAAAGGAGGCCCTCATTTTTCTGACTAATTCATAAGGAGCTTCTACTTCATCTATACAATAGGAAAGCACTTCTATTTTGTCCCTTCCTAAACGTTTTACATCAGCACCGAGGCTTGATAGTACTTCGCAAATTATATCCACATCTATCAGAGCAGGTACATCTTCCAAAACACAGCAACCTTCGGTGGATAATAAGGTTGCGGCTAATATTGGTAAAACAGCATTTTTAGCACCATTTACATGGACTGTCCCCTGTAACGGTTTGCTTTTTTCGACGATAATTTTAGGCAATTCTCCTTCCTCGCTTTCCATATTCAATTAAATGTTTATAAATTAAGTCATATTCAGAAGGAGATTAAGTTTCCCCGACATAGGACTAGTAAGTTATAGTTATCAAGGGAGTAGCAATCAACAGATAGGTTTTGTCCTCATATTCGCTATATCTCATGGCCAACTGAATATTTACGTTTTTCCCCCCATATTTGATGCAAGAACTGATCAGTGGGCTATGAGCGGTAATACTGGTGAAAAGTTCGTCCCTTAAAACCTCAATCTCCTTCGCATTTAAAAAACCGAATATAGCTTTTTGGCTCTGTTTTTCTTCTGCTGCGTTGAGTTTGCCGGACCGTGCTCCCGTTAAATTAATAGTGATTTCCACCTTGTTTTGATGTTTATTTAAAAACTCCCGTATCTGATTACAGATGCCCACCATTTCTTTATATCCTTTATTTTGGACTATGTCAACAACAATATGCGTTTCAAGTTGTTCCTCTATCTGGGTACTCAGTAATTTTATTACTGTCATGTTTCCGTCATCGCTCGGTACGAACATTATGATTTCGTTATATCCTTCATCCTCTACTCTTTGTTCCAAAACGGTATTTCCCCCGATATCCGACAGATCCTCAAAATAATCCTGTCGATGAGAGGCATGCATCTCATCCATGTCGATGATTGTAACTTTTTCACCTACATTCAAAATTTGCATTATATCTTTTTGCTTTGCTTCTATCTCCCGTATGGACAGAAATGTATCCGGGATATAGGTCGATACGTTTATGTTAAATTCCTCCATTTGAAAGCCGCCTGCTTCCGCGGCTTTTAAAAGCAACATCTCTTCCTGTATGTCCTTTGCGCTTTTATTTCTGATGTCCTGCGCGGATGTGTTGTACAGAAGGCCTATGAATAAAATTAAAATAAATCCCAATAAGGAATATTGTTTCATAATGTATATTCCTCCTTTCAGGCACTTTGGCCTGTGTCGTTTTGAGCCTTGAATCCCGAGCTTTAAGCCTTAAGTTTTGGGCTCTGAATTTTAAGCTTCAAACTTCAAGTTTTTAGTCCCAAATTCTGAGCTTCGGGTTTTGAGTTTCGGGCTTCGAGCTCCAATTTTGAGTTCTGGATTTCGAGTTTTGAGCCCCGCCTTCCGATTTCGGGATCGGGTTCAGTCATAAATAAAGAAAGGATTTAAATTTTGCTCCGTTGAGCCCTTCCTCGACGGTTCCCGGTTCAGTCATAAATAAGGAAGAGATTTAAATTCGCAATAAGGTATTAAAGGGGGACAAGAAAAAATACCCGTATTACAATCTAAACCCTTCCTCCTATTTTAATTATTGACCTGATAAAAGAAGTCTATACATTATTTTAAAATTTTTTTAATTTAAAAAGATTTTTCTTAAAATGAGGGGGTGGCACGTGGCACGGGGACGCTTTGTTTGCCAGCAAGTTGTCAAGGAAGGCTATGAGAATCAGCACCATGGTCAGTCTGCTTTGATTGAAAGCCCTATCACGGAATTAGTTTGAGCCGAATCATCAGAACTAGTAACATGATGCGCTTGGCAAGGGGACGCTTTGTTTGCCAGCAAGTTGTCAAGAAGGACTATGAGAATCAGCACCATG
>JALNXC010000244.1 GCA_023230535.1 Alkaliphilus sp.
GGATTAAGCAGCTGTTCTATCCCATCTGTTAAGGATATGGGCGAAGTGGTCAATGTCAACAGAGAAGTCCCCACAACAAGCAATATCAACCTGAATGCCATAAAAATTGCCCTGTATACGCCCTCTCTGGTAGCATTGAGGGGCCCTATGCTCAAAATAATATCTCCCTGGCTCATGAATACATTGACTAAAAATGTAAATATAATTATTATCCTCAGAGGTTTTAAGCCCTTTAAAATATATTTTAGCGGTATTTGGGATATGAATACCACACCTAATATAAAGGCGACAATATAGACATAAGGAATAAAGGTATTAATAATAAATAGTCCCGCTATCAATGCAAATGTGACCAATATTTTTGTTCTGGGGTCTAATTCATGAACATAGGACCCGGTCGGATAATATTGGCCAATTGTAATATCCTTAAACATTTTCTCTGCTCCTCAGCCACTTCAAAATTTCTTCCTTAGCCTCTTCTACGGTGAATATATCTTCTTTCAGATTGATGTTCTTTTCTTTCAACGCTCTTATCAGATAACTTATCTGCGGAACCCCTAAACCTATGGATTCCAGAGCCTCTACTTCTCTGAACACTTCCCTGGGTGTACCTGAAAGTATTATTTTGTTGCCATGCATAACAATAATACGGCTCACTAATTTTGCAACATCCTCCATACTGTGGGATACTAAAATTATTGTATTTTTATACCTGTCATGAAGGGTTTTTATTTCCTCTAAAACTTCGTCCCTCGTTTTAGGATCTAACCCCGATGTAGGCTCATCCAATATCAATATTTCCGGTTTCATGGCAAATACACCGGCTATCGCTACTCTTCTTTTCTGTCCTCCGCTCAACTCGAATGGGGACCTGTCTTTTAATTCATCGAAAGGTAATTTTACCAATTCCATGGCCTCTCTTATTCTTTCATCTATTTCCGCCTCGGACAATCCCAAATTTCGGGGCCCGAAAGCGATGTCCTTATATACTGTCTCTTCAAAAAGTTGGTGTTCGGGATATTGAAAAACCAACCCGACCCTCCTTCTTATATCACTCAATTTAACAGTTTTCTCCGTGATATCGATTCCGTTGATAATAATTTTACCTGATGTAGGCTTTATCAATCCGTTTAAATGCTGCACCAAGGTAGATTTTCCGGACCCCGTATGACCGATAAGCCCTATAAATTCTCCGGTCTCAATTTCCATATTGATATCATCTAAAGCCTTAGTTTCAAACGGAGTATTCGGATTATATATGTATGTTAAGTTTTCTACTTTAATTGACATAATTCCATCACCATTTCATCCACAGTCAGTATATCCCGGGGCAGGCCGATCCCCTCTTTTATTAATTCATTAGTCAAATCTGTCATCTGAGGTACGTCCAGTCCCAACTCCTTTAACTGCTCCACCTTGGAGAACACTTCCTTAGGTGTACCTTCCAACACTATCTGTCCGTCCCCCATCACTATAACCCTGTCCGCATTTACGGCTTCCTCCATAAAATGTGTGATATGAACTATCGTGATGTTCTCTTCATTATTGAGCTTCTTTATAGTGCTGATCACTTCCCTACGCCCCGCAGGATCCAACATGGCGGTCGGTTCGTCGAATATTATACAATTGGGCCTCATCGCTATGATGCCTGCAATCGCGATCCTCTGTTTTTGCCCGCCCGATAATAGGTGGGGCGCTTTACCTCTATATTCTATCATATCCACAATATTGAGAGACTCTTCCACCCTGTTACGTATCTCTGCCGGAGGAATACCCAGGTTTTCGGGGCCAAAAGCCACATCTTCTTCCACTATGGTAGCGACTATCTGATTATCCGGATTTTGAAATACCATCCCGGCATTTTGCCTGATTATCCATACATTTTCCTCATCTTTTGTGTTGAGCCCTTTCACAAATACATCTCCCTTAGTAGGCAGTAAAAGGGCATTCATATGCTTGGCCAATGTAGATTTTCCGGAACCATTGTGCCCGATAATCGCTATAAACTCACCGGGCTCCACAGTAACTGTTATATCTTCCAATGCCAATGTGATTTCTTCCTTATCACTTCTATAATAAAATTGTATGTTTTGTACCTCTACCATTTTAGGCATGATATAATCCCTTCTCTATTCTTGCAAGTCATGTGTCAAGACCCTTGTATATTCAAGTATATTATATTATAACTTATTTTTTACTCGTTTGCTATATATTATGATATCTTATACTTATTTTGAAATATGTACATCACTCTAAGTTAATATACTGAGCAATCCTATATATTAAGGGTCAGATACCCATTTGCCAATATGCTGGAATTTATTAAAATTTTATTGCTCTCCTAAAATATTTATATATTGCATGCTCATTACGGTTTGAAATTTTGATAGTTCTAAAGCTCTTTTCAAACAAAAAACCTGAAATTCGCAAACTCGCTACGCTCGGACATGCGCAATTTCTTTACGGTTTTTTATTCTCCCGGCCGTTTGCCGGACAGGTAAATCGCTAAGAACTATTGCAAAATTTCAAAAGTAATTCGCTTAGCAATATAATCAAATATTTTAAACAATCCGAGTCATTTTCCGCAGTCTCGCAACCTTAATTTACTCCGTAGGAATATAAACAGGAGTACCTATGGTGCAACACAAATTTGCTTGCTCCCTTCGGTTCATTACAAATTGGGTTAGGTCATAAAATAGGGACTAAGCTAATTACTTAATCCCTTCCGTCCGCACTGATTCAAATTATTCTACTAATTCGATGATTGCCATTTCCGCGGCATCGCCTCTTCTGGGCCCAAGTTTCATAATTCGTGTATATCCGCCATTGCGATCTTCATATTTTGGCGCAATTTCATCGAATAAATTCTTGACCACGGTCTCTTCCGTTATAAAGGCGAGGACTTGCCTTCTGGCGTGCAGATCGCCCCTTTTGGCGAGAGTGATCATTTTTTCGGCTAATCTTTTTGTTTCCTTAGCCTTTATGTCTGTCGTCTCTATTCTTCCATTTTTAAATAAACTGGTCACTAGGTTTCTAAGCATCAAATTTCTGTGAGCACTCGTACGACCTAATTTGCGATTATGTGCCATATTCATTCCTCCTTGCATACTATTCATCAACAGGTCTTAATGAAAGGTCTAATTCACTGAGCTTATTCTGAACCTCTTCAAGAGATTTTTTACCAAGATTTCTGACTTTCATCATATCTTCCTCTGTCCTTTGAATAAGCTCATCCACCGTATTGATTCCCGCTCGTTTTAAACAATTATAGGATCTTACGGA
>JALNXC010000245.1 GCA_023230535.1 Alkaliphilus sp.
GGGGAGCGTAGCGAGTTCGTGAATTTTCAGTTTTTTCGCTTGAAAAGGACTATTAGAACCATCAAAATTTCAAACCGTGATGAGAGTGTAATATACAGATATTTTAAATATACGATACGACACATAATTAAATTAACACCCCATATTGATCAATTCCAGTTTAGCGGCCCGCTCCATCTTTTTTATCTCACGTTCCCTTTTTTGAGCAGTTATTTTATCCTCGTATTCTTCAAGATATACGAGCTCCACAGGGAGCCTTCCCCGCGTGTATTTACCTCCCTTTCCATTTTCGTGGGCCTCGAGCCTCTTTTCAATATTATTAGTCCAACCGGTATATAAACTTTCATCGGAACATCGTAATACATATACATAATTCATTTTTATCACCGCCATGTTTATTTTTATAGCCAATACTTGTTATTTTTTAACTTTACTAAAAAAACACAGGAACACGAAAAGAATGCCCCTGTGTCAAAATAAAAACCACCTATTTGTAGGGTGGTATTTATATGTTAACTCACTTTAATACTCTTGTTTCCACTACATACGGTGATTTCAACTGTTTCCGTGAGAATATCGGAGTAACTGTAAGATACTCTCCTGACATGGTCTCCAAACTGGCCATCTATTCTCACGACAAAAATACTTGGGTATGTGTTTTCTAAAATTCCTTCTCGAGTTACTGTTCTCTTTCTGCCTTTATTCGCTTTTAACACAATTTTTTGCCCAACATACTCCTCTATATTTTTTCTTATTTCCTGTAATTTATTTGTTCCATTTGGTAGATTTTTATTTGCCAAGTAATCACCTCTTTCACAACACTGACAATCATATAATAACATATTTGATAACAATTGTCAAATGGTTAGCCATATATTATACAACGTAATCAGCCCGTTTGTCAAATGGCATATATTGGATATTAGATTTTGTAGCATGTTCTGTTTGAGCTGCTATTTTAGAATTAAAATTACACATATCTATAAAAATTTACAAAACCCTCCGCAATAGACTTGGCAACCTTCTTTCTAAAACCCATATTCATCATCATTGATTCTTCAACAGGATTTGAGATATAAACTACTTCCACATGAATGGAACTGACAATCACTGATTTCAGCAGAAAAAAATCGGCTTGTTTTATACCTTTATCAAGGGTCTTAAGATTTTTTGTGAGCACTTTCATTATTTCTTTTGCAAGTTTCTTAGCAACAGTATCTCCCTTAAAGTAATAAATCTCCGTCCCCGATTTGGCAGGATGATTAAAATAATTTTGATGAATACTGATAAAAAAATTAGGCATTATATCATTAGCTATCTGCGCTCTTTCCTCCAAATGTACGGTTTCATCTTTATATCTTGTTAAATGAACCTCCGCACCTAAGTCCCGTAATTCTTCTTCCAGATACAGAGAGATTGATAAATTGGCATCCTTTTCCTTCAAGCCCTGTTTTCCTATATAACCTTCTCCGTCTTTTCCGCCATGAGCAGGATCGATCACTATTAGTTTACCTTTTAATGGCTTATTTATGCATGGATCCTTTATTATTTTAATTTCAACACCCGTGTAATAATATTTTAAAATTTGCTCTGCCGACATCCCCTCTTCCGCCATGGCATTGGCTCCGTACTGGCATAACCCTAAACCATCGCCTTTCCCTATGCTGAAAAATCGTATTATTTGTGGCTGCCATCCAAATCGTGTCGAATCAATATTTAAGAGTTCAATTATTTCTTTCCCCTTAAATTCCTTCCCGCCTATTTTAATTTTTACTATTCTATCCTGCTCATCTCTGACAATACCGTCTATCATATTATAAATAGGAATATCCCTTAAAACATTATTACTTGTCAGCTTTACGTCCAATCTCTCCTCTATCTTTTCAATAGGAATATCCCGATAATTTAAAGAATACGGACTTTTTTGGCAGTAATTACAGAGCACCTTCCTCAGATACTGAATGATATTTCCGTCAACATTCTCACTATTTTCCGTAGAACCTCCGCATGCCAAGTGGAATCTTGCATCTATGGGTTTATTGTTAAATAATAAAATATTTCCCTCGGTTTCACTCACCGATTTCTCTAATTTTTTTATATACGATTCATAATTCTCCTGCCATATCTCTCTGTATTCTTTCAAAGGTATGGCCTTTATAAAGTCTTCCGTTGTAATATCAACCTCTTTAGCTTTCCATCCCCTGTGCTCTTCATGATCTTTCAATTGCCTAATAAGTTTAGTCCTCATAATAATACTTTGACATTTTAATGCTTCTATATGAAAATTTAGTGGCATACTACATGCCACTAATTGTTTTACCATCTCTTCCAACGATTCTGTCAATGCTTTACCAGTTCGGCTATCATGCATATTTATATAAATACTTTCTTTGTTATCGGCCAAATCACATCCCCCCCGGCTCCTTAAATCTGATTTTCGTCATATATATCAGCAATCACATTTCTATATAATCATTTTTACGATTATAGGCAATTAAGCCTTTGTATATAATATGAAAAAATAGTTTTTGTTGTGCATAACCCTTATTTTCATAATATATTTGGAGGATAAAACCGCAGTCGAACCACGAGCACCCTGTTTATATTTTCACCGGGTAGATTAATTTAATCCCATTATATTTTTTATTGAATATCTGAACTATTTATCTATCACCTTACTTTTCCATGGATTTTGCCAGGTGATACAGTGTCCTCACACCTACACCCGTAGCACCTTTGACCAAGCCGCTCTTATCATTAGTAATCATAGATGTGCCTGCAATATCTATGTGTACCCAAGGATTTTCTCCCACAAATTCTCCGAGGAATAATCCTGCGGTAATTGTGCCTGCTTCCCTTCCGCCGGTATTTTTGAGATCGGCTATATCGCTCTTGATCTGTTCTTTGTATTCCGGATATGAAGGTAACTGCCAAACTTTTTCCCCCGCATTTCCCGCCGCAGCCTTTACCCTCTCTACAAATTCATCATCATTGGATATAAGCGCCGATGCCGTATTTCCCAGAGCAACAACACAGGCGCCCGTCAAGGTCGCCAAATCAACCAATTTTGTAGCACCTTGCTTAAGAGTATAGGTGATACAGTCAATCAGTACTAAACGGCCTTCCGCATCCGTATTCAATACCTCTATAGTTTTGCCGTCCATAGTGGTCAAAATATCCCCCGGTTTATACGCTTTACCGGATGGCATATTTTCGCAGGCGCCCACCACGGCTATGACATTTACCTTGGGCTTAAGGACACC
>JALNXC010000246.1 GCA_023230535.1 Alkaliphilus sp.
CTTCGCCTGGTTTATGATTCCCCGACATTTTACCAGCTCCTTTTCAATTATGATATCATAGTAGTATCATAAATATATTATTCTGTTATTTGAGAAATGTCAACAGTTTTCTGCAGGTTTATTGAGGTGACGGCGAACACAGTTCGCCCCTGCCAAAGAGGTGACAGAGAAGAACGAAATCGCTTCGCGATGGCTCTTCTAAGCCCCCGTGAATAATTAATTGAGTAATTTAATGAAAAAGTATGCCTTCTGTGGTATTGTTTAATCACCATAAAAAAACAACCGAGGAAGAGCATACTTTTTCGCTTATGATTATACCACATCTAAAAAGACCTGGACATACAAGATTAAAACCAAGCAGAGCCCCTCCTGGTTTCCTCCTGGTTTTCCGGTAACATCGCTACACCAAACAATCAGGAGGGGACACTCATGAAAAGCTATACCCAGGAGATGGATTTGTACTTTGAGCTAAAAAATACCCCGGAATCTTCCAGAGAATCCTACCGGCGAAGGGTGCAAGCATTCCTTGAATATATTCAAACCAAAGGTCAAGACATCGAAGATATTTCAGAAAAAGACATCCAGGAGTATATTCTTTTTCTTAAAAGGGATAAAGCACTATCGGCGGGAACGATCAATAACTACATTTCATCCATCCGATTTTTTTACACCCATGTTTTAAACAAAGAGTGGAACAAAAAGAAAATCCCCCGGATGAAAAGAGTGCAAAAGTTACCGGTTATTCCCCCGAGAGAGACCCTTCTGGCAATCCTGGATGCGACACCTAACCTTAAGCATAAAGCCATTTTAGCAATGATGTACGGCAGCGGCCTGCGTGTTTCTGAAGTGGCCCGGTTAAGGATTTGTGACATTTGCAGTAAAACCATGCGGGTTCGGGTAGAAAACGCAAAACATAACACCAACCGGTATACCATTCTGTCGCAAACAGCCTTACAGACCCTTCGAAATTACTTTAGAGCCTATTTTCCCCCTATTTACAAACCGGAAGATTGGCTATTTCCGGGCCGGAAACCGGGGGAACATATTAACGTAAAAAGCATCAAAAACACACTGATCAAACTTCGAAACAAGCTGGGGTTAGATCCAGGTATTTCAGCGCATACATTGCGCCACTGCTTTGCCACACACTCCTTGGAAGATGGCGTTGAACTAGCATTTATCCAGCAAATGCTGGGCCATAAAAGATTAAGCACCACTACAACATATCTACATATGACTTCAAAAAACCTGATGGGGATTAAAAGCCCCTTAGACAGAGGCGGTGAAAGCAAATGAGCACAGTCCAGGATGCCTTGCGCCGCTTTTACCCGGCTTACCGAGGACTTTACACACCTTCTTTGCAACAGGCTAAAGCTGCTTTAAATATTACGCGCTGCCGTACGAATGCCCTGGGCGGTCATGTCCAAAAATGCGATAAATGCGATCATCTAGTTGTGCACTACAATTCATGCCGGGACCGGCATTGTCCTATGTGTCAGGGTTTGACCAACGCTGTCTGGGTAGACAGAAGAAGCCGGGATATTCTAAATGCGCCCTATTTCCATGTAGTGTTCACCATGCCGCAGGAGCTGCATGCCCTGATTTATCAAAATCAAAGGCTTCTTTATTCATTGTTCTACCGCGCAGTTGCCGAGACACTACAGGAGCTTTCCTGGGATGAAAAATATCTTGGTGCACAGGCAGGTTTTCTCTCTCTTCTGCATACCTGGGGACAAGATCTACACTATCATCCGCATATTCATACCGTGCTACTAGCCGGTGGGCTGACAAAACTCAATCAATGGCGAAGCAGCAGTAAAAAGTTCTTTATACCGGTAAAGGTGTTGTCAAAAAAATTCCGCGGCAAATACTTGTATTACCTTAAGCAGCACTACCACCAAGATCTGCTTAAATTTTATGGTGATGCTGAAAAGTACAGTGACCCAAAATCGTTCCAGGAGTTAATTGACCGGTGCTACGCCAAAGACTGGTACACGTACACTAAAAGAACTTTTTCCGGCCCCCTGGCGGTTCTAAAATACCTGGGAAACTACACGCGGCGAATCGCCATATCTAATTCCCGGGTTGTTTCGGTAAATGAAGATACCGTTACCATTTCAATCAAAGATTACAAAGAGGCCGGTAAAAGAAAAGAAACCAGTTTAGACGGAGCTGAATTCATACGGCGGTTTTTGATGCATGTCCTTCCAAAAGGCTTCGTCAAAATCAGGCATTATGGGATCCTGGCCAACCGGAACAAAAAGACTAAACTTGAACTGTGCAGGAAATTGTCCTTTAGCCCAACATACAAGCCGAAATATGAAGGGCTGACAACCGTTGAGATCCTTTGTCTGCTTGTTGGAAAAGATGTAACGGTGTGCCCCGTGTGCCGGGAAGGCAAGCTAAAACACGCCCACTCTTTCTGCCCGGGCTCCTCACCATAAATAGTTCCAAAACTAAATATTTTGCACAAAGCATGCCTGTGTTGGGGGAGGGGGGAAGTATGCTTAAAAGACAGCTTTTTTCATCTAAGCAGATGCTCATTGCAAAAATTGAGGGCTTTGGAACAAAAAAAGTTAAACAAAAAAGATTGAAACTCCACAGACTGGTTTGAGCGACTTCATTCTTCTCGGGCAATCGAAAATTTTGCGCAGGTTATGGTTAAAGGCTCAACGTCATCTAGTCGACCGATGAAGTTGAGCCTATTCGCGCGAAAAACTTCCGATTGAACCCTTTAAGAACCGTCCCCTTGATATACCCTGGCTAGGTACCCCCCTCTCCCTGGCCCTCTCCCCCGGGGGGAGAGGGAATTTGACAGCGAAGACCCAAGCCCCTACAAGGTAAGGGGTAGCACTTCGGGCAACGGATCCCTCCGGGGAAAAGAATATGTTATTTGCCGGCCAGGCGCGCTCCCAGAGCGTAGGCCCGCTCGCAGTCCCGGGGAAAGATCCGCTCATGCCGGGCTTTTTTCTGATCCGGATCAAACATATCCGCTTCGACTTCACTGTAATCGGTAAACTGCAGGGTCTCGTGACTTGATATTGTGAAACACTCGCCGCCGCAGATCATCTTCAGCAGCCTCTCGTTTTCGACCATGACCCGGTCATAGCCGGTATCTTTTTTCGAAGCCTCCGGGCAGTTCATGGTGTAGATCCAGGCCGTATCCATCCTCCCGGAAAAAAGGGAGCGTTCACCCCGGCTGTAGCGAAGATAAGGGAATAGCAGCCGCTCCAAAAAGGAGCGC
>JALNXC010000247.1 GCA_023230535.1 Alkaliphilus sp.
CATATACTCCTGTTGGAAGGAGAAGGGGGTAATGCGACCTTCCATGTTGTGAATGCCTTGAGAGAGCAGGGTTATATTGTGGAAGTGGGCCTTCCGGACAACAAAGAGAATTTAACCGAATACATCAAACGAAGGGAAATAGACAAAATTATGAATGTGGATAAGGACGGAAGTGTAAATATACTTGCCGATTTGGAGGAGATATAGGTGCAAAAAATAAAGATAGCCATGACAAAGGGAAGATTGTTAGGGCATACTATAAAATTATTAGAAAAGGCAGGAATAGACTGTGGACCGTTGAAAGAAGATAATAGAAAGTTAGTGTTTTTATTGCCCGATTATAATATAGAGGTTATTTTGTTGAAAGCCGCAGATGTCCCCACTTATGTGGAACATGGAGTGGTGGATATAGGGATTGCGGGGAAGGATGTTTTGTTAGAGCAAGAAAAACAGCTATATGAAGTGGCGGATTTGAAGTTCGGCAAATGCAGGTTTGCCGTAGCGGGAAAGCCTTCCATAAAAGACGGAAAAAAGCATTTGGTTGTAGCTACAAAATATCCGAATGTAGCCAAGAGGTATTTTACTGAAAAAGGTCAGTCGGTGGAAATCATACGCCAGGAAGGTTCTGTAGAATTAGCGCCTATAATGGGTTTGTCGGATGTCATAGTGGATATTGTGGAAACGGGGAAAACACTGAAAGAAAATGGTTTGATAGTATTGGAAAAGATTGCTGATCTCAGTGCCCGTTTGATTTTAAATGAAGTCAGCTACAAGACCAAAAAAAAGGAGATGGCTGTTATCATCGATCTGATCGAAAAAGCTGTAAATATTTAGTTGATCAACCGGTTGCCAGGCGGCTGCCGGAAAAACCGAAGAGTTGTAGCATTAAGGCGGGCAGTTGCCGGGTGGTGCCAGGTGGTGTCGGGCGGTTGTCGGGTGGTTGCCGGGCGGTTGCCGGGAAAACCTGGGAATCGTAGTATTGGGGCAGGCTGTTCTGTCTGCCTTGGGAAGGAGGATTAGAGTAATGATGGAAATTATTGATTTGAAAGGTTCTAAGGAATCTGAACTCTTAAAAGAATTAGAAGAAAGAGCTACGGTGGATTTCAGATATTATGAAAAGATTGTACAGAGTATTTTAAACAGAGTAAGGGAAGAGGGCGATTCGGCACTATTAAAATATACGGAAAAGTTTGATGGGGTAGATTTGAGCGATAGGGGAATAAGGGTAACCGATGGAGAAATAGATGAAGCCTATGGAAAAGTGTCGGAAGAATTTCTGAGTGCCATGCGTTTAGCTATTAAGAATATAACCGAATATCATAAAAAGCAGAGTCAAAATTCGTGGTTTTCTTCATCTGACGGTATAATGCTGGGGCAAAAGGTAACTCCCATAGCCGGTGTAGGTATTTATGTGCCCGGGGGCACGGCCGCTTACCCGTCTTCCGTATTGATGAATGCTATTCCTGCCAGGGAGGCGGGAGTGAAGAGGATTGTGATGGTAACTCCACCGAATAAAGACGGTAAATTGTCGGCCGGGGTCCTGGTAGCGGCAAAAGAGCTGGATATTGACGAAATATATAAAGTCGGCGGAGCTCAGGCTGTGGGAGCTCTGGCCTATGGGACAGAATCCATAGAGAAGGTCAACAAGATTGTGGGGCCGGGAAATATTTATGTTGCAACCGCCAAGAGAGAGGTTTATGGTTATGTAGATATTGACATGATTGCGGGCCCCAGTGAAATTTTGGTAATTGCCGATGATTCTGCCGATGCCAAATATATAGCGGCGGATTTACTCTCACAGGCCGAACATGACGAATTATCTTCGTCAATTCTCATCACTATCAGTAAGAAGCTGGGGGAAGCCGTAGCCGAAGAGATTGAAAGACAAATTTCGATATTGGAAAGGAAGGATATAATCGAAAAATCCCTGGCCAATTACGGTAAGATTATTTTAGTGGAAAACCTAAAAGAGGCGGTAGAATTATCCAATAATATTGCCCCGGAACATTTGGAGTTATGCGTAAGGGAACCCTTTGATCTATTAAATAAAGTAGAGGATGCCGGTGCTGTATTTTTAGGAAATTATTCACCGGAGCCCCTGGGCGATTATCTTGCCGGTCCTAATCATGTGCTGCCGACCAGCGGAACAGCCAAATTCTATTCGCCATTATCGGTAGACGATTTCATAAAAAAATCCAGCATTATTTATTATAATAAGGGGTCCTTAGAAAAGGTAAAGGATGATATTATGATTTTGGCAGAGGCCGAGGGGCTGACTGCTCATAAAAATTCTATCAAAGTGAGGTTCGAATAATATGTTAAACAGTTTAGTTAAAGATAATATCAAGAGCCTTCTGTCATATAAAGTAGAAGAGCATGCGGATATGATAAAATTAGATGCCAATGAAAATAATAATGCATCCTATTTGTTGAATGAAAAACTTGTCGAGGCCATTATGGAATTGAAAATAAATGAGTATCCCGATTCTGATTGCGTAGAGCTCAGGGCTATGTTGGCGGAAGAATTCGATCTGGATATTGAACAAATAATGGTGGGCTGTGGTTCCGATCAGTTGATCGCTCTCATCATGGATACATTCATAGGTAGTGGGGATAAAATGCTCACCCATGTCCCTACTTTCGGTATGTATAAGATTGGCACACAGATAGCGGGAGGTATTACCGTTGAAGTGCCCCTGAATGAGGACTTCAGTTTTGATTTGGATGGCTTTGTAGAAGCAATGGAAAGGGAAGAGCCTAAGGTCATATTTCTTACAAATCCTAATAATCCTACGGGCAATATCATGTCTGCGGAACAGATAATAAAGATTGCACAATTGAGCAAGGGTGTGGTGGTCGTAGATGAAGCTTATTATGAATTTTATGGGGAGAGCGTGATCGATCTGGTGAATGAATATGAAAATTTGATCGTCCTGAGGACCTTTTCAAAAGCTTACGGGTTGGCAGGGGCCAGAGTAGGTTACGGAGTTGCTTCAAAACAGCTCATGGATATTTTATATAAGGTAAAACCCCCTTACAATGTTGCCAGTTTGAGCCAAATAGCTGCAAAAGTTTGTTTGATGAACAAAGATATAATGTATAATACAGTCAGGGAAATTGTTAAAGAGCGGGAAAAGATGATAAATTCATTGAAAGAAATTCTTGGCTTCAGGATTTTTGAAAGCCATGCTAATTTTGTTCTATGTAAAATTGGAGATAGTGAGGGTGCTGGAGA
>JALNXC010000248.1 GCA_023230535.1 Alkaliphilus sp.
AACTTCTGGCCCGACTTGTTAAACCAAAGGAAAACGATAGAATCTATGACCCAACTTGTGGTTCCGGTTCCTTACTTATTAGAGTAGTAAACCAAGTGCCTAGTAGAAAAGTGGCAGTATATGGACAAGAGAGAAATGGACAAACCCATTCTCTTTGTATGATGAATATGTTTTTGCATGGTATAGACGATGCTAAAATCGAATGGGGAGATACATTATCTAATCCACTTCATTTAGAAGACGGCGGGCTTATGAAGTTTCAAGTGATAGTGGCTAATCCACCCTTTTCTTTAGATAAATGGGCCATGGGGTTTGCGGGAGATAATGATGATAAGTTTAAAATGGAAGCCGGGCTGGACCCGCATGGAAGGTTTGAATGGGGGGTGCCCCCTGCTTCAAGGGGAGATTATGCATTTGTTCAGCATATGCTGTATTCTTTGGCGGAGGAGGGAAGAATGGCAGTAATATTACCCCATGGAGTATTATTTAGAGGAGCCGGTGAAGCAAGGATCAGAAAGCAGATAATAGAAATGAATTTATTAGATGCGGTGATAGGTCTTCCGGAAGCCTTGTTTTTCGGTACCGGGATTCCGGCATGTATTATGGTATTCAAGAAGAATAGGACTAAAAGGGAAGTGCTGTTCATAGATGCATCGGGAGAAGGAAATTACGAAAAGGGCAAAAATCAAAACAAGTTAAGGGAACAGGATATAGAAAAAATAGTAAAAATTTATGAAAGATATGAAGCCGTAGATAAATATTCTTATGTATCAAATACGGATGAGATAAGGGAAAATGATTATAATTTAAATATTCCGAGATATGTAAATACCTTTGAGGAAGAGGAACCTGTTGATATGGAAGAGGTAGCTAAAAATATAGAAGATATCAAGGCAGAAATTGGGGAAGTGGAGAAACAGATGGCGAAATATTTGGAGGAATTGGGGTTATAAACAGCTGGGAACAAATAATTAAAACCTAAGGGGGATTAAAATGTCGAATATAGATAAATATTCACAAAAGATATTTGAAGATATAAGACGTATAACAGATGATGGAATAGAATTTTGGTATGGAAGAGAACTACAACAGGTATTAGAATATACGGAATGGAGAAATTTTAGCAAAGTTGTCGATAAAGCAAAAATAGCCTGTGAAAACAGTAAACAATTAGTGTCTAACCATTTTGTTGATGTCAACAATATGGTTCAACTTGGCTCCGGTGCCCAAAGGGAGATTGAGGACATAATGCTTACTAGGTATGCATGTTATTTAATTGTGCAAAATTCGGATCCAAGAAAAGAAATTGTTGCCCTAGGTCAGACTTATTTTGCAGTAAAAACTAGGGAAAGGGAAATTGAAGAAAAATTTGAACAATTAACTGAGGAAGAAAAGCGTCTGGCAATCAGAAATGAACTGAGAGGCCATAATAAATCCCTAGCGGAAGCCGCACAAATGGCAGGTGTAAAAACTCCAAAAGATTATGGAATTTTTCAAAATAAAGGGTACCAGGGACTTTATGGTGGACTTGGAGCGAAGGACATTTATAATAGAAAGAATTTAAAAGGGAATCAAAAAATTTTAGATCATATGGGGAGTACGGAACTAGCGGCTAACTTGTTTAGAGCAACTCAAACCGATGAAAAATTAAGGAGAGAGAATATAAGAGGGAAAGAAAAGGCAAACCAAACTCATTATAAGGTAGGTGCAAAAGTTAGAAAAACCATAGAGGAATTAGGCGGTACTATGCCGGAAGATTTGCCTACACCCGAAAAAGGTATAAAACAAATTGAAAAAGAAAAGAACAGACAATTAAAAAAAGGTCAGTAAAAGGCGGTGAGGATTTTGAATGTCGAGATAAAAGGAAGAATTGAAGCGATATATAGAGGAGAAGTCCCCGAAGGCTATAGGAAGACAGAGATAGGGATTATACCTGAGGATTGGGAAGTGAAAGCAATTGAAAAAATATTAGAATTAAAAAATGGTGTGAATGCCAAGAAAGAAGATTATGGGCATGGAATAAAATTTATAAATGTATTAGATATTTTAAATAATAATCATATCAATTATGAAAATATAATTGGAAAAGTAAATGCAGATGAGAGAGTAATAAAGAATAATAGTGTAAGTTATGGGGATATATTGTTTCAAAGAAGTTCAGAAACAGTTGAAGAGGTGGGATATGCAAATGTCTATTTAGATAAGAAAATTGCAATTTTTGGTGGTTTTGTAATCAGGGGCAGAAAAATTTTTGATTATGAGCCCTTGTTTCTAAAAGAATTGTTGAATTCAGATATATCAAGAAGGCAAATAGAAAGCAGGGCAGCTGGCAGTACGCGGTTTAACATTGGTCAAAAGGAATTGTATGAGGTAAAGTTATCACTCCCTTTGATTTATGAACAACAAAAAATCGCCCAAATCCTTTCTACTTGGGACAAGGCCATAGAATTAAAAGAAGAACTGATAAAAAAGAAAAGGGAACAGAAAAAAGGATTAATGCAAAAACTTTTAACAGGGGAAATGAGATTGCTCGGGTTTGGTGGGGACTGGGAAAAGGTAAAATTAGGTGAAATTTTTACGGAAAGAAGGGAAATAGGTTGTAACGATTTTGAATTATTGGCTATAACATCTGATAAGGGAATAGTGAGAAGAAATGAGATTGTTCTCAAGGATACATCAAGTAGTGATAAAAGTAAATATAAAAAAATTATGCCGCTTGATATTGGATATAACACCATGAGGATGTGGCAAGGTGTGTCTGGAGTATCAAAGTATAAAGGTATCGTTAGCCCAGCATATACAATATTAAAACCGATTTCTGTAGTAAATTCATACTTTATGGGATATTTATTTAAGATGTCCCAAATTATAAATTTATTTAGGAGGTATTCTCAAGGACTTGTTAATGATACATTAAATTTAAAATATAACAATTTTAGAAAAATTGAAGTAACAATTCCAAGGTCCCTGAAAGAACAAAAATCCATCGCTCAAATCCTCTCCACAGCCGACAAAGAAATCGAACTATTAACCAAAGAACTGGAACTATTAAAACAACAAAAAAAAGGACTCATGCAATTATTATTAACAGGCATAGTCAGAGTGAAAATATAGAGGGGGGTGAAACTATGCCGGATGCATATCTTTATAACGAACAAAATATATCACAAAAACCGGCTGTAGAGCTACTGAAAAACTTAGGCTATAGATATATTCCTTCAGAAG
>JALNXC010000249.1 GCA_023230535.1 Alkaliphilus sp.
AACCCTGCTGGAAGGCAAAACAGTAGCTAAAAGTCTAAAGATATCGTTTTTATGTTTTCTAATATCTTTTGAATCCACTTTTTCACCTTTGGATTGCCTTTCTTTTAAATCAAGCCAAGCTTTTATTTTAAATAAAATCACAGCTTCAATTTCGATAACGGAAAAACCGTCTACTATTTTTTTATTTAGAGTAAGGACATTATAATAAACATCTTCCAATAATATGGCTGAAAGACTAATAATACTGTCTCCAATGTGGATAGGTGTGAGTCCGGATTCAAATTTTAATTCAAATTGTTCAGATTTACGGCTAAAAAGTTCAATCATTTTAGGGTATCCTGATTTTGTTGGTTTAGTAAAGCGATAGAATTGTTCTTCACCCGTGTTTTTTTCCTTTAGCTCATAACCACCATCCTCAATGAATTGCCAAAATTTATCACCAAAGGAAGCATCTAAGGCTTCAATAATTAAAACAATATCCAAGTCTTTAGTGGTTCTAAAAGGAACACCCAATTCATCCATTAGGATATCACATGCCGCCCCACCGATAAAAACATATTGATTTGTATGTTCTTTGAAATATTCCTTAAATTTATCTAATCCGTATACCATTTTTCATATCGCAAGACCCCTTCCAGTGCTTGCTTTATCCTTTCATCGTTTTCATTTTGCAAAGAAACATATAAGGACATAGTGTCCACATACTCTTTATTGCTAAATAATCTTGGGTTATACTTCCATATTTGAATTTCTACTAATCTTTTGTTTTCTACAATATCGGGCTCATCAATTATTTCTATATTTAACTCATTAAATCCTCTATTATCTATGGCTCTCACAAAATGTTGAGGGGAATTAATCATAGATAATTCTGCTAAAGCCTCCAGGCCAGCAATTAATGTTCCATTCGGAACATCCTTCGCGTATACGATTTTTTTAACAGGAGATTTTATAAAATGCCTTCCTTTTGCAAAATAATCCGGATCCGGAATTCTCCGATATTCTTTACTTCTACCTGTTTTACCTTTAATTTCATAAAGAAGTAAATCAAGATTATATAAATTATTTAACGCTCTGGATGCCGTCATATTAGAGAATTTAAACCTATTAGCGAATTCTGTTGTATTAATTACAAGATCCTTATTATATAAAAATAAAAGATAAGCGAGTTGAGCAGACGTGGAAAATTTAGCAGTTTTCCTTTTTGGCAGTTTTGAAATCATTTTTAAATCCAAGCCTAAAAAAGGTAAATATACTTGTCCATTTCCAATAATAAACGGTATGCGATTTTCGATATAAACCTTTCTCCTGTATCTTGTAATTTCTTCATGGTATATTATAATTTGTAGATTGGTTAATTTGTTAATTTGTTTAAGATGTTTTTTGATCCCATCAATTCTTGGTATTTCATCAATAAATTCCAATAGGATACATATATTATCTAAAATGGTCACTTCGTAAAAATTATAAATATTTTTTAAAAAGATTGGCAGGCTATTTTTGTTTTCCCACAATTTTATTGTAGCATTTTCATCTAAATTTTCCCTCAGATAAAGTTCAGCATTTAAAATCATTTTAATCATCACCTAATGTAACATAATTTATTTCAAATATAACATATATAATGTTACATTGCAAATTTTTTTGTTACATTAATTTTTGAAATGTGCCGGGAAACATATTAAGAGGCAATAGCCCATGTAATAATTGCCTAAGTAATGTAGGGAATCCCGGTTTTTTGTGAGTTTTTTTATGTATTGACAAGTCGCTTTAAAAGATATATCCTATACATAGATAATCAATACATAGATTAAGGAGGTATAATTGTGAAGTTTGATAAGGAACTTATAAAAGGCGGCACAACAATGTTGATACTCAACTTGTTGAGCACCGGCGATATGTATGGCTATCAAATGGTAAGGGAGTTAGAAAAACGTTCGGATAATATATTTACTCTAAAAGAAGGCACCATGTATCCGATTTTACATTCATTGGAAAGCCGGGGGATGGTTGAGGCGTATTGGGAGGACAGTGATTCGGGCCGGAAACGGAAATACTATCACATTACAAGCAAAGGCAAAAGATTGTTAAATGAAAAGAAAAAGGAGTGGAAAATCTATAGCAATACTGTGAATAGGGTGATCGGAGGTGCTCATCTTGCATAAATACATTTTTCAGTTTTTAAATGATGTATGTGAACAGATAAAGTATAAAAGTACACACGGGCATATTTCCGAAGAATTGCAATGTCATATCGGTAAATTGGCGGATAAATATATTGAAAACGGAATGGATGAAAATGAAGCGGTAAAAAAAGCAGTAAAACAAATGGGCGATCCTGTTGATATAGGAAGGAAACTGGATAAGATTCATAGGCCAAAGACCGAATGGTCAATAATCTCACTGATTGGCGTTATGATATCAATCGGTGGAATTGTTTTGTTTTCTATAGCAAGTGACGGGTTTCTCATGATAGGCTCTCATCAGCTCATACGGTATGCAATCTATATTTTACTAGGCATCGGTATTTGTGTGTTTTTCTATTTTTTTGATTATACTAAACTGGAAAAATATTCACTTCATATTTTTATAGGGGCCATTGTATTTTTATTTGTAAGTACAAAATTCGGTCTTAAATTAAACGGTATTCCGTATGTAAAAATAGGTGCCTTTAGCTTTGCCGTTGTCCCTATAGCGTTGCCGTTATTTTTTATATTACTTTCAGGGATTGCAAATAAATGGGCTACCGGTAATATACGGCATATTTTCAAATTGCTCGGATTAGCTGCAATAGCCGCAATTTTTTCCTGTTTTATTCAGCCGTCGGTTTCGGTTTTTATGTTATTAATTGCAGGATTTTTAGTCATTATTACGATAGCAATAATGGGCAAAACATTTAAGGGAAACAGAAAAAAATTTCTGCTCTCAATCTATGGATTTTTGACAACATCTTTTATTTTGATGTTGATGAATATTATTTGGAGAAAACCGTATATTAAAGCCAGATTATTGACATTTTTGAATCCCGGTTTAGACCCGGACGGTGAAGGTTATATCAATGTGGCCCTGGTAAAATTATTGTCCACTGCAAAACTGTTGGGCAAGAACGATAATTTATATCTAAATTTTGAGGGTGTAAAAACATTGGCATTACCGGAGGCGAGCACGGATTTTATCTTTACATATATTATATCCGCATTCGGTTGGCTGGC
>JALNXC010000250.1 GCA_023230535.1 Alkaliphilus sp.
GATAATATTTTGATTGTATTTCCGGTTGGGGAATAAATTATACTTTTTTTGCCGCTGTCCTCGCTGTATATCGTCATAAAATTTTTATTCTTCGTGTTCATAATTATTACAGGATCATCAAAATTGACTTGCCAATTTGTTAAATTATCCTTATCCTTGCTGCATATATTTCTCTCATCTATTACAATCAGATTCCCTTTTTCATTATAAAACATGTTTAAGATAATATCATCATTAAAATTTTCCGAACCGAGCAGGTTCGCCTTTAAATCATATACCAATATATTGTTTTCTAAACTATCCCCATTTATATTTATGGTGCTCATGGCTATTCTGTCATAAGCACCGGAAATAGCCAAATTTGTTATTTCACCTTCTCCTAATACTATCTCGGAAACCTTTTTTCCTTCTTTATTTATTACAGTGATATATTGAACAGGGTCTTCGGTTTCATGATGTAATACCGCATAATTATTGTCACAGACATCAAAATTCTTATAGCTTTTATCCAATGTGCCTTTATATATTTGTTCTCCTTTTTTATCCATACACAGTATCTGATTTTTACTTTCGTCTATTATATAGATGTTTTCGGAGTTTGTCTTTATTGCGGGCCCATTTATTGCCAGATTTGTACTCCACATTTGTTCCCCCGCCGCATTGTAATAAATTAAAACGCCCTCCCAATATTTTATCAGCCCGTTACCGAATTTCTCATAAATTATCTGACTGCTGTGGGGTATTTCTATTTCTTTTATTATATAAATTTCTCCCTTGTCCAGGCTTGTCTTAGCTTTTAAATACTTTATAGTCCTGGGATTTATCATTAATAAAATTACAGTTATAGCAATTAAAATCCATAAACCTTTCTTCCTGTTTCCCATGATTTTATTCTCCCTATGTTTTTTCTATATATGAAATGTTTCATATGAAACATTTCATTCCTCATTAATATATTCCCCATAAATCAATAGAATCCTCTATGCTTTATCCTGTTTTTAAAAACCACGGCACAGATGAACAGCATCCCTATGTATCCAAACAGGGGATAAAAAAACACAACCAGTTTTTTAAAACCCAGGGTTGCCAATGGTATAGATATTGTGCAAACAATAGCACTGATTATTTTTATGTCGATTTTTGTCAGATTGGCTATGCCCGATATACACCCGTACCCGTTTGCAATCGCAGTAGTGAACATGGCAAGAAGCAAAACCACACCGTATATTTGTTTCCATACCATACCCAAACTGCCTGCCACCACAATCATAGGTACCTCAATGCCTATTATATTGGTATACAAAATCAACAGGCTGATCAAAATGACCATTGCCAGAATACCCAACACCGCCCCACCTAATATTCCCCCCAGAATGGCTGCTTTTCTATCCGCAATCAAGGGTTGTAGGGAAGACATCACAACTATCGCCCCTATACTGTTAAAAGAAATATATAGCAATGCCGACCATAACCAATTATTTTTATTTATAAAACTGATCATTGAAAACTTAAACATCTCCGGTATATTTGTAGGATCCCCTAAATCCATACTTTGAAGAGGGTAGGTGTAAAAATTGCTGAACAGCGCTTTATTTTTACATATAACATTTATACCTATCCATAATATTGCCAATATAAGAAATGGGACTGCTATATTGTTGGCTTTTGCAATTCCTTTTATGCCGAATACAAAAACATAGAATGTTATTACCGCCATTATAAAAATCCCGTATACACAGGGAATTTGGAAGTTCTCATATATTACCGCCCCGCTCCCGGAGAGCATAACAACATAACTGATAAATAATAAAAATATTAATACTATGTTTATAACAACAAAAAAGGCTTTGCCAAAATAAAGTGTTGTAAACTCTCCAAAGCCGCGTATCTTTTTCATATATACGGTATTTAGAACCAATGCCCCCAATAATGAAAATAAAATTGTTATCACTATAATACCCGGTATGCCTTTATAGCCATATTTGCCGAAAAACTGAAGCACCTCCTGCCCGGATGCAAAACCCGCCCCTATAACCGTGCCTACATAAACACCGGCTAATGTAAAAATTGACTGTTTCCTTGTCACTGTTCCTCCCCCCTCACCATTATATTTTTATGACGGAAGGGAGACAATAAGACCTAAAGCAGCCACAGTGAAAATTTTTTCATCGTATCATCAATGTATATCGAATTTTTGCTGACTTTCCCGTATCGGAAAATTTATTTGGGAAAAACTAAGACCATGCTTTGTACAGATCTAAACTGTTAAACTACAAAGTAAATCTGCCTCGCATGGTTGAACAGGCAAATATTTCTAAACAATTTTAATCTGAGGAGAAAACCCGTGACCCTATCTGATTTACAAAAATATAATTCTTTAAATATCAACTCACCGAGGGCTTCTATAAATTTCAGTGTCATGCTGTCCAAATACATCGATCTGTGTTTTAAACCCCCCTTTGAGGAATTGGTTATACTCTGCATAGGCACGGATCGTTCCACCGGAGATTCTCTGGGGCCCATTGTCGGATATAAATTGTCCGATTCCCTTTTAAAATATAATTATGTCCATATACACGGAACCCTGAATGATCCGATACATGCAAAAAATTTGCAGGAGAATTTAGAAATTATATATGATTCTCTCGGAAATCCCTTCATTATAGCCATAGATGCCTGCTTGGGGAGAGCAGACAGAATCGGCTATATCGCTATAAGTAAAGGCCCTCTAAAGCCCGGGGCAGGGGTGAATAAGGACCTTCCTGCCGTAGGAGATATATCTATTACCGGTATTGTAAATTTAGGCGGATATATGGAATATCTAATACTGCAAAATACGAGATTGAGCCTTGTAATGAAGATGGCCGACACGTTGGCACGGTCTATCGAATATTCTGTTTGGAAACTTCACCAAAGACGATTGTTGATGTAAAAATTTCACGGCAATGATGCAAAAATAAAATACGATTTCTATTACGTGAATAAATTTCCATACCTTCTTGTTTCTATGATATATTCTATTTCATCGATCGTTTTGCCGGTTGCATTGATCAATATCGCGCCGTAAATATTCCCCTCTGCCGAATTGTTGACATTGCCCATACTGCTGTCTATGCTCTTATATACTATGGCGTCTATATAACCCCTGTCGTCATAGCCAACCACTTCATATCCCCTGTCCTTTAACCCTATCCTTATCTCCTCCA
>JALNXC010000251.1 GCA_023230535.1 Alkaliphilus sp.
TCTTAAACACAGCATCCTCGGGGCTTTGATAAAAAGATATCTGAAATTTAGCGAATAACTCCGGCGGAACCGTGTTAATTTCTACAGCAGATGCCATTGGAAGAAGAACCTTCTTTGCTCCCGCATCAAAACAGACCTGAAGTGTAGATGCCAATTCCTCCACTTTGCTAATCGTACCACCTATACTCATAGAGCCTAATATTGCTAATTGGCTAAGTGCAGGTTTTCTTAATGCCCCTGAACACAGAGCAATAAAAGCCGCCAAAGTTAACTGAGAAGTCATGCCAATGCCCTGCATATCCTGAATATGCATCAAAAAATCGTTGTTGTTTAATGAAATAGTACCGCTGATATTCTTTTTATTGGCTTTGAAATAGTTAAAAGCCGTATTCACATTCTCCTTTGCATCCCTGCTGCTCCCCAGCCCTGTCCGCTCAAATTTTCCGGACCCGGAAACAACTTCTGTTTCAATCTTATATACTCCAATCATTCCGGAATCCCCGTGGGCAACCGTATAAACATGGCCCGGTTTCCCCATGCCTTCTGGGATAAGTTTGTCCCCGCCTTGTTCAGGAACCGATACAAATTCCTCCTCAAAAGTCTCTTTATCAATATAAGAAAAATGAACGTCATAAAATTCCATGCCGCCGATTTTCTTTAACTGTTCTTTTACCCGCCTTCTGGCAATCAAAGCATATCTAAGAATTTCTTCAATGTCTTTCTTGTCAAATTCACCATGGGGATAGATAAGTTTAATCAATCCAGAAACTGTCTTCCTGACCGCTATGACATCTCTTTGATTGAGGTTGTTTCCTAATATAAAATAATTGTCCAAAACATCGCTATAAGACCTTTTCCTCATTTCTCTAAAACATTCAGATATGTAATCAGTGATAAAACCGTATTCGTCAGTAAAAAATTCCGGTCTGTATTTAGGTATTTCCCAACCCGGGATGTAGCAATGCATCCTATCAAAAAAAGCGGAATCATATGCCATCGTACTGGGGAAAGGTTCAAACAGATGAAAGGTTTTTAACAGTACATCTACACTTTGATTGATATTGCCTACAAAAACCATAGAAGCGGAAGCATTTTTCAATTCTTTTCCTCTGGCAAAGGAGCCGGAGGCCATATAGTCCTTCATAATTTGAACCCCGTCTTTATCCTTAAAAGTGATACCCGCTACTTCATCAAAGGCCACCACATCCCATAGTCCCACCAAACCGATTTTTCTCGTGTTCATATTGTAGAATAAATTAGCCACGGTAGTCTGACCACCCGATATCAGGATAGAATTAGGGGAGATCTCCTTATATATATGGGACTTGCCTGTTCCCCTCGGACCTAACTCACAGACATTATAATTATTCTCAACTAAAGGAATTATGCGTGCTATGAGATGCCATTTCACATTTTCCTTCAGTCGCGTCGGCTCCATTCCCACACTGCGCAACAAAATGTCAATCCACTCGTCCTTGGTAAAGTTTTTTCTCCCATTAAATATCTCTTCCATATCTAAATTAGGCATTTGAATGGGATTTAGACTGCTGATAATAAAGGGATTAGGATTTCTTGCTTCTTCATCATAATAATATTGAATTTTAAGAATACACCAGATTCCCCCTGCCAGCAGCTTTTCAAATTTCTTTACATAGTGGGCCCCTATCTCCACACCCTTCAAACCCAGATTAGAAAATTCCGCTTCGTAAACATCTCTTTTTTCATTAAGCTTTACAGTCAGTTTATCGATTACCGTATATTGACCCTGTTCTCTTATTTTGGATTTTATCTTCTCCGCTTCATCAGGCCGAACATAATTGTCGGAAAGTATATCTTTAACTCTTTTAACCCCATCATTGATTGAATCTTCATCATCGGTAGCACAGTACATCCCAAGCAAATATTCGAGTACATATACGGGAACATTTGCCCCCTCTTTGATTTTCTGAGTTAAATCCTTCCGAACTACCCTGCCCGGAAAGTAATAATTCAACTTTTCATTTAAATCCTTATCTGTTTCGTTCATGTTCTTTTCACCTGCCTCCGCCTTTTTATAAACCAAAATCATTGCTGAATAACAAATCTATAACAAAAGGAATTTGCTCGTATATCTTCTCCACAGTTTCCTCTTCGTCTTCTAGTATCAAATAATATTTTTTATTTTTATCATAGGCCATATCTTTTAAAGTAAATTTTTCTCTGTAGGTACGCTCCTGAGGATTTTTCGACCTGCTGTCGGCAATTATGATATTTTCATTTGATATACGATTGCCTTCTTCATCTACAAAATATAACCTCAATCTTAACTGAGTCTTCTTGTCCTCCGCTAATTCTGTTTGGAAAAATTCAAGATAGGTAATTCTATTTGTGATTTTCCTCGAAATATTGGTCAATTTCACTTCAACCTTGGTAGCCTTATATTCGTCCTTACGAATATTCCTAAATCTGATTACAGGTATAATTATCTCCTGTAAAGATGCTCCTCCGTGTACATAGTTGGCTCCCGCACCCTGAACCTTGTATCTTATGACACCCTTAGGGACAACAGCTCTGAGCCTCGTTTCATCTCCTAATAGATAGTTCATGGAGATAGATAATGTATCGTCCAACAAGGTATCGGATTCCGCCAACATATGTCTTCTTCCTGCATCTAAAGCCTCTATATTATGTTTTCCTATCTTATCTACTTCTGTCAGCGGCGAACGCCTGTAAATGAAACCATGATCCGCCGTGATAATAATATTTATTGCGCTTACATTATTGACAAGATTTTTGACCAAAAGAACCAGTTCTTCAAAAGTCTTTTCCACGGCATTAAAAACTTCCCTTTCCGTTAGGGATACCTCCCCTACGGCATCTATTGCGTTGTGATAAATATAAATTAATTTTTTTCCCTCAAAAGCTTCCTTGTAATCTATCCTTTTCATATCCACCATGTCCTGAAACGAAATTGCCTGTGCATCCCTGTGAAAATTCCTCAATATTTTTTTTCTGTTTTCCGTTCCCTGAGTACTCATATTATCAACTATGACCTCGCCTTTTTCATCAATTGCTAAAATCTTCCGGGGCAGCAAACTTGCCATGCCGAATTTGGTGGTTGAAGGGACAACCCCTTGCATAAATTCTATCTCTGCGGCTCCTCTTATTTCTTTATTGATAAGATTAAGCAGTTCTTGCCCTGCCTCATATCTTAAA
>JALNXC010000252.1 GCA_023230535.1 Alkaliphilus sp.
ACAGGTATATTATATATATCTATCTTGCAGATATATCGTACATATATCTGCTCCTTAGAGTGGATGCTCCCGTTTGTCCTAGGGCAATCAGGATTATTTGCTCTCATATAATATAATTTTGCCCAAATTAAGCAAAATTATGTTAAGCATCAGATTTAAAAAGGAAGGGAATGTTTTTATGAAACAAGATATAAACGCCAGAATTAATGAGGTTGTATTATGGCTTAGGGAACAGGTAAATAATTGTGGGGCAAAGGGACTTGTGGTTGGAATTTCCGGAGGCGTAGATTCCGCAGTTGTTGCCTGTTTAATTAAGCAAGCTTTTCCCAACAATTCACTGGGTGTAATATTGCCTATAAAAAGTGATATAAAGGATATAAAAGATGGAAATTTGAGTATAAAGACCTGTGATATAGAATGTTTGGAGATTGATTTAAAGGAAGAACACAATAGTATTATGGAAAAAGTTATAACACAATTAGATAATAAAAGTATATTCAATGATAATACAAAAAGAATTATGGATGCTAATTTAAGGGCAAGATTGAGGATGAGCACGCTTTACGCAATTGCTAATAATTTAAATTATTTGGTGGTAGGGACAGACAATAAGGCAGAAATATATACGGGATATTTCACTAAATACGGTGATGGCGGTGTGGATCTTCAACCGATAGCCGAATTAAAAAAACATGAAGTATATGAGTGGGCTAGGATATTGGGTGTGCCTAATGAAGTTATTGATAAAGAACCGTCCGCCGGGTTATGGAAGGGGCAAACCGATGAGAAGGAGATGGGAACAACCTATGAAAAGATTGATTTGTATTTAGAAGGTAAACCTATACCTGAAAAAGATCTTAAGATCATACAAAAAATGCATAAAAATTCTGCTCACAAGAGGGCAATTCCTCCTTCACCTAAATTAACGCACTGTTCCGGTGAGTAGATAATATTATTTATAGGTTTATATTGTAAACCGGTTTATGAGGGGAATATAAATAGGAGGGGATAGGGTCATGAAATCAAAAGCAATATCGATTATATTATCAATGATGCTTATGGGGGGGCTCGGAGCCGGACAAAATGTATCAATAATTGATAATGGAACGGTAAAAGAGGAGCAGAAAGCGGACTATGTAACAATAGAGGCATTATTTTTGGGGGATATCTGTTTAGGGACAAGCTTTGGAAACAGACATAGATTTCAAAGTGTATACGATGAAAAAGGAGCCGAATATTTTTTTGGCGGTATGCGAGACGAATTCGATGGTAAGGACCTAATAGTAGCAAATTTGGAGAATGTATTTACAAATAATAAAAATTATCAAAAAGAGAAGATATATACCTATAAGGCAGACCCTGAATATATAGATATAATAAAAAAAAGCGGGATAACACACTTTGGGGTAGTAAATAATCATATGGGAGACTATTTGCAATCAGGTTTTGACGACAGCATAAAGAACCTTGATGCCGAAGGAATAAAATGGTTTGGAACAAATGAAATTAAATCGAACAGTGTTGAACTGGGTGATATAAAAGTCGATAAGAAGGAAATATATGAAAAGGACGGTTTCAAAATAGGTTTATTGGCTTATAACGGATTTTATGAAAGTTATGCAACTGATAATATGATAAAGAGAGATATAGGATATTTAAAGGGAATGGGGGCAGATTATATAGTAACATTGGTGCATTGGGGCGGGCAGAATACCCACGAGATTACGCCAAGACAAAAATCATATGGGCGTCATCTGATAGATATGGGAATAGATTTAGTAATAGGGGGGCATCCACATGCAGTGCAGGAAATAGAGGTATATAAAGGTAAAAGAATATATTATAGTTTGGGAGACTTTTTATTCGTGGAAAGAAGGGTACCAAAGCAGGCGGACAGCCTGATGGTACAATTAAAATTGACTAAAATGTCGGATGGCGTCATAATAGAAGAATTTAAAAATATACCGGCATTTTGGGGAGGAAGTAAAACGGAAAATATATTTAGGCCTGTAGTAAACAAAGATAAAAAAGATATAGAGAGAGTATATAAATTAATAAAACAATAGGAATCAGAAAAAATATGAAAAGAGTGAACTTAAATCAATTTTTTGTACTCTGATTGTTGGATCCGAAGCCGGTCAGGATTTAAAATTTTATTCCTGATCGGTTTTGTATTGAAAGGGTTAGTATTATCCACTGTTATATAAATAAAAGAAATATGAAAAAAGATGGTGAAAAAAGCAGGACAATTTGAATATAGGTCGAATAGTTTATAATGTTAGAAAAAAATATTATTTTGAATGGGGGGAATGATCAATATTTTAAAGAGCAAAGGTAGATATATCATATATGTTGGGCTAATAACTATGTTATTATCTACTTCCGTAGCATTTGGATTAGATTATAAGGCTGTAGTAATTGCACCCGAAACAATCATGAGGCAGGAGAAGGCTTTTGATAGTAAACAACTGGACAAGCTAAATATAGGAACCGGAGTTATTGTAAAAGAAGTGTCGGATGGTTGGTATCGTGTCGAAGTCTCGGACGCTCAAGGTGGAGGGTGGATTTCTTCAGATGAAGTGGTAATTTATGATGATCTGTTTAAGAAAAATAGCCTTAAAAAAGGCGATGTAACAGCGAGTGTTCTCAACGTAAGGTTGGGACCATCTACTGATAATACCAGAATTACTCAAATTTATCGGGGAGATACTGTTACTATTATTGATACATCCGATACACCCGAAAAATGGTATGAAGTTATTTTAAGCAATAACATTAAAGGCTGGGTACATTCGGATTATATTAAAATTACCTATAATTTCCCGAAAGGGAATGTAAATACCGATTCTATCGTATTAAAACAAGAACCAAGTGATGCCGCAGCTCATATTGCAAAATTAAAAAAAGATGAAATAGTTTATATAAAAGGTTATGTTGAGGGATATTATAATGTAATTACATCGGCAGACATGGAAGGCTGGGTAGAAAGTAAATATATTACGGTCTTACTTATTAATGCTGTTAATGTAAATAGAGCCGGATATGGCAGAGAAGTTTTTGATGATATAGATACTATTACGGCAAAATATTTAGGTAAAAGATATTCATATGGCGGAAATGGGCCAAATAGCTTTGATTGTTCCGGCTTTACATCATATATATTAAAAACATATTATGGAGAATATTTAAGA
>JALNXC010000253.1 GCA_023230535.1 Alkaliphilus sp.
CAATAATTTTCTCCATATACCTCATAACCTTTACATTCAAAATAAATCTCCCCATCTTCTATTTTTATATTCTTACACATACCCCATATAAGGTATCCATATAGTTCAGCTGTCCTATCCCTTCCGTCAGCAGTCTGATATATTGCATACATTAAATTTAAAACAATTTCCCTGAAATCTAAAGTTATTAAACCTTCACTTATAATATCTCCCAATTCCATTTCGTTATATTCCTCTATATCCCTGTCTATTACAAAGAATTGCAAATCTAGAAGACGATTGTACAGTAATAAAGCTTCGTTATATTCTTTCTGAAATAATAAACTTTTTGCCACATCATATGCCTTGGAAAGGTTTTCATTTATTTGAAAAATATCATAATAATCATACTCATAATCATTATCCCAATAATTTTCTCCATATACCTCATAACCTTTACATTCAAAATAAATCTCCCCATCTTCTATTTTCTCACACCACTCTTCTATCCCATCTTTTTCATAAACAATCTGAGAATATTTTTGTTTTTCATCTAACGAATCTAAAAACTCAATCCGCTTATGCTCCCTTGTAGTTCGAGCCATATTGCGTATCCATATAGTTTTTTCTTGTTCAGACATAGCAGATAATTTCTTATCGATTGTTTTCATAAACTCATTATAGTTCATTGTTTTTTCCACATAAATACCTCCCGATTCTTTAACAATATGCCCAATGTAATCCCCTCTTAAAACTTTATATGTGTATTATATCATTAAATATTTTAAAATTACATTCTCACTCACAAAATTCATCGGACTTGTTACGCCAACCGAAAGGTGTCAAGTGGGTGTCAAGGGGACGTTTCGTTTGGCACCTTCTCTTGTACAATTAATATATTGCTTTTATCAGCATAACGCAAATAAAAGAAATATACAATAAAAGAAATATACAAAAACCAATCGAAAATAGACGGGGACAGGGGAAAGTAGGGAGAATGTTATCGAGGGTGTTATCATGGGGACGTTTCTTAACACGATATGATAAATACCGATTTGACTTCTTTTTCGTGCCAATCTTGCCAATTTTATAACATTTCTAACATTTCTTTCGTTTGATGACAAACGAAACGTCCCCTTGACATTTTTTTGTGTCCGAGGGGATGTTTCAAAATCACTGAAAAAACAACTTGCAGATCCAATTCTATGATATTATGTTATTAGTTGTATACAGGTATATGAATATTCCGAAATTTTTCCGTAATAATTTATAAAAAAGAAGAATATGAGCGCGAAGGAGAAATTTTTATGGCCTCCAAGGATAAAATGAGGGGTTTTGATCCCAAAGATAAAAGATTTTTTTCCAAAAAAGCTATTATAAAACTAGGAATTGCGCAGGAAGAAATTCAATGGCTTCTGGACAGAAATTATAAATCGGATACCGTTATAAACTTTATCGGTAACCATTATTTATTATCATCAAGACAACGACTGGCACTCAGAAGGTCTACGGCCATGAGCATACAGTATGAAAAAAGAAAGTCCACATTACTCCCCCCGGAAGATGCCCAATACGGATGTATATTTATAGATGGGTTTAATCTCATAATAACCCTTGAAGTCGCTCTATCGGGCAGTATCCTTATATTAGGGAAAGATGGTGTTTTGAGGGACCTGGCCGGCCTGAGAGGTACATATAGAATTATTGATAAAACTCAAACGGCCCTGAACCTAATCGGTAAGGTTCTAAATAAATTCAAAGTTCCGGAAGTTAAATTCTTTTTGGACAAGCCGGTCTCAAATTCAGGCAGATTAAGAAATGAGATTTTAAATCATTCTAAGATATGGAATATACCTACCGAGGTGGAATTGATACGAAATCCGGACTCCATCCTTTCTGATATGGAAAGGATTGTAACAGGGGACTCTGTCATATTGGACAGCTGTAAAAGCTGGTTCAATTTATCCGAAAAAATTGTTGAAAATTATGTAAAGGACGCCTGGATTGTCAGATTTGACGATTGAAGTTCGCCCCCTACTTCCTTTTTAAAAATAGTTTACTATCATCAGCCTATTCCATCATAGGTAAACTCATAGTTATAAGTCCTTGAGATATGGGAATTGCATAGCTTCCGGGGACAAAGGGGGACGTACCTAATTTGTCACTTCGCTACAAATGCCTCATAGGATTCAATTATTTGATAATATTTCTCATCTACTTTTTCAGAATAGCTTCCATCATCAGCTAATTCATAATAAAACCCATCATTATTTTTTTCAATTTTTAATATTTCTCTATCTCCATCTTTATTAACTAACATAGATAATTGGGACTCCATCAGGGCTACTCCTACCTTATTATAGTCAATGTCCCGAAGATTTAATTCAATATCTTCAGTTTTTGATAATTTCTTTTTAGTCTGTTTTTTTTCTTCCCTTGTTAAGAATGCAGCCATAAAATACCCCCCCTCTTTAAATCCCTAAAATAACTATAATGTATCCGGTTCTAATTATATATACCCTGTCCTTTTCTTTATAGTAATCTAACATAACAAAGGAAACAACCCTTTGCATATCATATTTTTTTAATTTTCACCTGTCGTAAAAACTCGCCATTTAGGAAGCTTCACAAAATAAGGTTCCCCCATTACCTTATTTTTCCTTCTTTGACATCAATGCTACGCACTCAACGTGCACCGTCCTCGGAAACATATCCATCAATTTCATTTTTTCTATCCTATATCCCCCTTCAACAAACACTTTCAAATCCCTTACTAAAGTAATGGGATTACAGGATACATATATAAATTTCTCCGGATTAAGGTCTATTATTTTTCTTATAGCCTTAGGTTGTATCCCATCTCTGGGGGGATCTATGATTATTAAATCCGGTTTGTCTTCTAATTCATCTATTACTTTTAATACATCACCACATATAAATTCCACGTTGTTTAAATTGTTTAATTCAGCATTTTCACAGGCCCTGTTGACTGCTTCTTCGACAATTTCAACACCTATCACCTTTTTTGCCATAGGTGCCATTATTTGCGCTATGGCGCCTATACCTGAATATAAATCAAATACGATTTTGTCATCAACATTCCCTGCAAATTCCCTGACTATGGAATAGAGCCTTTCGGCACCTAGTGTATTAGTTTGAAAAAAAGAGAATGGAGATATGTTAAATTTTAGGCCCAAGATCTTTTC
>JALNXC010000254.1 GCA_023230535.1 Alkaliphilus sp.
AGAACACCTTCTCTCTTCAATGTTACAAATACGCCCCTTTTTGTCTCTCTCATTTCATCAGTCACGTATGGGGGTATATCAATATATTCTTCATTGATTAAATAATTAGTTAAACTTTCGCATGCGAGCCTTACACGGGGGTCGGAATCCTCCAGCCTTGATTTAATTTTATTTTTCTCATTTTCTAATAACAGATTATAGATTCCCTCATCGGCTTTTTCTAAATCAAATTCCATCACCGAATATCCTACGCCAAAATTTCCCTGATAAGATAAGAGATTACCTTTGATATCATATCCGTCCATTGCACCCAACATAATATGGTATGACCTGAGACCACACTCTTGTGCCTCCTCCACGGTGAAAGGGTCTATATTAAATACGCCCAAAACATCTCCGGCTTCAAGAAGCGAAACAATCTCTCTGTCAAATTCCTCTCCATAAGGGCTATGACCGTAAGGCCCCTCCAAATCAAGCTTATGTGACAGATCACCGCTTGCAATAAATACCGCATTTGTATCGCTCTCTTCCACGGCTCTTCTGATATTCATACCAAACCTATAGAGTTGAATCCCGGATAACATCCCGTAAGTTATATGGACTATCTTATAATCCGAGAATTTTTCACTTATAAAATACAGGGGTACCAGTGTGCCATGGTCCAATTCATATTTGACGTTATATCTGTCGGTATCTTTTTCTGTTATCTTTGCAACCGGTATTTTGTCCCCCATTGAATATTCTTCTATTTTTTCAACCAGGGGCATATCTATCTGCAAATCTAACTGTACATTGCGAGCACCGAACCTGCGCATGTCCCCATATATACTTTCTCCGGCGGATATTGCAATCGCATTGCTGAACATAGGCCCATGGGGTGTAATTATTATTATTGTGTCCGGTTTTATATCTGCTACCTGCTCGGCTACCTTATAAAAAGCATTCTGTGTCTGCCAAATCTCTTCTTCCTCGCCCTTTCCTATCTCCGGAATTACTATCGGCGGGTGAGGCATTGTGTAAAATCTAGATATTCTTCCCATATCAACCATCCTCATGTGTTTTTATTATATTATACCCTATTTCCTTCTTTTTTTCCTCAGTTTACTCCTAAACTTATAATAATATCTTTTTTGTTACTATAAACTAAAACCAATTATTTTTTCAAATTTCTTAGTCTAAACTTCATGCCGTTTCCCCCCTATAGCTTTAAACCCTGATACTATATCGTTTAGTTCCTCGGTAATGCTGTTTTGTCTCTCCCTTCTATATTCATGATTCAGTTCCTCCAACCTCTCCTCTATATTTTTTTCGGCGGATTGCATGGAAATCAGCCTGCTGGCATTTTCCGAAGCCAAAGAGAAACAAAATGCCCTATACAGTGTGATAAAGAAATACTGTCTTATTAAATCGGAAATAATTTTTTCTTTTTCCACAAAATATGTCGGAATACTTTTGGACTCCCATTTTATATTATTTTTCACTATTTTCAATAGATCAATGGGGAAAAGCTGTTCCGTATGTTCTTTGAATATAAAATCGTCCTGTGGCCTATTATAATACAGGATAATTTTTTTAATGGGGATTTTATCTCTTAATTCATCTATTTCGGCTAATAATTTATTTACTGTGGAAGAAATAGCATCTATGGTTTGGGGCTGCATAAAAGATTTATAAATATCAAAATCATCTCTCAGTCTCTGAAATATCTGTTGCCCTACTGTGATAACTTTATGATTTCTGCTCTTCGGAATTTTTTCCGATGCAAAAAAGGATATCCTCTCATTAAATCCCCCTGCAAGGCCATGGTCGGACCCGAATATAATATTGAGTGTGCCTCTGTCTGCGGCCTCTTCCGGAGGAAGGGTGTCCTCTTCCCCGAACAAAACCACATATAAGGACATATCCAGCACCCGCCTGTATTCCATGGATGCTCCTGCTGCATTTTGAAATTGATTTATGTTGCTTGAGGCATAAGTTTTCATAGTTTCCACAATTGACTGAAGCTTTTTTGTAGAATTTATACTTTCTTTTATCGCCTGTAAATTTTTCATTGAGTTCCCATCTCCCGTTCCAGGGTAATCTTTATTTTTTCCAAAAAGGCATCCCTTACTTCTTCATTTAAATTACTATTGCTCAATATATTTTCCCTGAACAAACCGTCTTCTCTCACATTTTTTATTATAAGTTCCTGCGCATCATCTATTTTATTCAGTGGAATGTCATCCAACAATCCGGTGGTGACAGCCAATAAAATCCCTATCTGTTCCGTAACCTCCATGGGTGAATGTTGGGGTTGATTTAATACCTGTCTTATCCTGCGGCCTCTATCAAGTATTTTTTTAGTCTTTTCATCTAATCTGGTTCCGAAACTTATAAAGGATTCCAATTCCTCGAATTGGGAATATGTAAGTTTTAGAGCACCGGTTATATTCTTATACGAAGCAACTTGGGCCTTTCCTCCTATTCTGGATACGGACATCCCTATTTGAACTGCCGGAAGATTGCCTTTTTGATATAATTTAGGCGAAAGATAGATTTGCCCATCGGTTATTGAAATAAGATTTGTAGGAATATAGGCAGATATATTTTCGGCCTGTGTCTCTATGATGGGCAGAGAAGTAATGCTTCCCCCGCCGTATTCATCCTTTAAATGAGTGGACCTTTCGAGAAGTCTGGAATGTATATAGAATATGTCCCCGGGATAGGCCTCTCTTCCCGGCGGCCTTTCGAGTAAAAGGGAAAGTTCTCTATATGCCCTCGCATGTTTTGTCAGATCATCATAAACAATCAAAACGTCCCGGCCTTTTTCCATAAAATATTCACCTAGGGATGTGGCGGCATAGGGAGCTATATATGACAAACCCGGAGGGTCTTCGGAACCCGCAATCATAACTATGGTGTTTTTCATTGCATCATTTGATTTAAAGATATCGACAGTCTTTGATACCGATGTTATCTGTCGGCCGATTGCACAATATATGCATATGACATCGGTATCCTTCTGATTGATTATGGTATCTACCGCAATTGTTGTCTTTCCGGTCTGCCTGTCCCCCAATATGAGCTCTCTTTGACCTCTGCCTATAGGTACAATGGAATCGATCACCTTGAGGCCGGTCTGCAACGGTTCGAATACGGGAGCCCTTTCGATGATTGAAGGTGCCTGCCTTTCGA
>JALNXC010000255.1 GCA_023230535.1 Alkaliphilus sp.
AAACATGAGGCTCTTAGAATAGCAGTTTCCGCAATAGGGGAATTTTTATTAAAACATGAAATGGATGTTTACTTGGTTGTCTACGGGAAAGATACGGTTCTGCTCAGTGAGAAGATATTCTTCAAGATTGAAAGGTATATAGATGACAATTATATAGAGGAAAAAGATAGAAGATTAGAAGATTATGAATTGCAGAATGATTTAGAAATTCTATTTGAGGAATCATTTTTTGGAATAGAACATCCAAAGAAAAAAAGAAAACTTGAGGATGTTTTAAAACAAGCAGAAGAAACATTTTCGGAGATGCTCCTCCGGCTTATAGATGAAAAAGGCATGACCGATATAGAAGCTTATAAAAATGCAAATGTCGATAGAAAACTATTCTCGAAGATACGAAGTAAAAAAGACTACAGACCTAGCAAAGCAACAGCCATAGCGTTTGCTATCTCCTTGAAATTGAACCTGGATGAAACCAGAGACCTGCTTAGAAGGGCAGGGTACGCACTCTCTCCCAGCAGCAAATTCGACCTTATCATTAGATATTACATAGAGGAAGGAAATCATGATATATATGAAATAAATGAAGCATTGTTCAGTTTTAATCAAATGTTACTGGGTGTATAATTGTCGCTTTAGAGGCGACCAACAGGGTTTCTTTTCTTGATAAATTTGTATTATCAAAGAAAAGGGAGGAATAAGAATGAGAAAGACAGAGATTATATTTATACTGGACAGGAGCGGATCCATGTCGGGGCTTGAGGAAGATACGATAGGCGGGTACAACTCAATGCTTGAAAAGCAACAGAAAGAAAAAGGGGAAGCCGTTGTAACTACAGTTCTGTTTGACCATGAATACGAAATAATTCATGACAGGATCAATATCAGAGAAATTTTGCCCATAACGAAAAGAGAATATTTCGTCAGAGGGAGCACCGCTTTATTAGATGCTATAGGGATAACTGTAAACAAGATTATAAACGGCACGAAAAATACGAAAAAGGAATACCGGGCGGACAAAGTTATGTTTGTAATTATAACAGACGGCATGGAAAATAGCAGTCACGAATATAGTTATGAAAAGGTCAAAGCCATGATAGAAAGACAAAAAGAAAGATATGAATGGGAATTTATATTTTTAGGAGCGAACATAGACGCGATTTCAACCGCAGCAAGGCTCGGTATAAGGGAAAACAGAGCAGCCAACTATAATGCGGATAGTGAAGGTGTAGAAATAAGTTATAGTGCAGTTTGTAATATGATGTTTGATATCAGACAATCAAAGGAGATAAGTGATGACTGGAAAAAAGAAATAGATGAAGATTACAAAAAACGTGAAGGCAGGCATAGGAGAGATAAATTTTAAATGGATATCGCTGAAAAGGTAACAAGGGACTTTTTTATACAATATAAAGAAAAATATTTGGATTTAAAAGAATATCTTGAAAAGAATGATATATTTATTGACGAAGCCAAAAAAATGGGACTTGAGACCGGGGAATTTCCCGAACAGTTTGCAAAAAAAATGATGGGCCAGGTTGCTTTTCTCTATTTTTTGCGGAGAGGAGGGCAACCTAAGAACAAGTTGCCTCAAGAAAATGGTGATAGAACATTTATCCGGGAAATTTTTGATTCCTGTATAAATAACACAGATAAAAATTTTTTTAATGATTATTTGGAGCCGCTTTTTTATAATATACTGAATACCAAAAGAAAAAATCATTACTACAAAGAATTTGATTGCAAAATTCCATTCATAGAGGGAGGTTTATTTGAACCGATAGAAGGCTATCGTTGGGAAGATATCGACTTTAAAATACCAAACAAACTATTTTCAAATGAGAATAGGGATGGAATATTAGATATATTCGATAGATTTAATTTCACTATAAACAAAAATGAACTTTCGGGAGAGGAAATTATCATTGATCCGGAGATGTTGGGGAAAATATTTGAAGACCTTTTAGAGATTAGGGATAGAAAATCAAAGGGTGCTTTTTATACACGGGAAGAAATAGTGCATTATATGTGCCGTGAGAGCCTGATCAATTATTTGGTTGGTGAGATCAACGTTTCATATGATGATATAAAAAAGTTTATTTTATATGGGGAACCTATAAAAGATCAGGACAGCAGAAGCGAGGGAAAAGACATTAGAAGCCCCAAGGGGGAAGGGGCTATACCCCGATCAATATATGATAATATAGGACAGATAGATGATGCTTTAAAAAACATCAGGGTGGCGGATCTTGCAGTTGGGCCCGGGGCCTTTCCCCTTGGAATGTTAAACGAAATTGTAAGGGTCAGAAACAACATTACGGGATATATCATAAGAAAGGACAGGGAAGGTGCATCTGCCTACAGGTATGGGGAAATATCCATAAGAAAACGGCGTTCTCCCTATAGAATGAAACTAGAAACCATAAAAAATTGTATTTTTGCGATAGATATAGAACCTGATGCGGTAGATATTACAAAATTAAGGTTATGGCTCTCTGTGGTAGCAGAACAGGAGACTGATGATGAAAATTCGGAACTTTACCCATTGCCAAATTTAGATATGAACATACATGTAGGAAATAGTTTAATTGGCGAATGGGAATCAAAATTTGCAAAAGTTTTTAAAGAAAAAGGCGGGTTCGATATTGTTATCGGGAACCCGCCATATGTCGGTGAAAAAGGGAACAAGGAAATTTTCAGATCTATTGTCAAAACAACATTTGGCAAAAAGTATTATCGGGGTAAGATGGATCTGTTTTATTTCTTTTTTCATAAGGGGATTGATATATGCAGAGATGGCGGGATCATAGGATTTATTACAACTAACTACTATATTACGGCAAACGGGGCAGTTACTTTGAGAAAAGATTTAAAAAATAGGACGGATATATTAAAACTGGTTAATTTTAATGAATTTAAGATATTTGAATCCGCCTTAGGACAGCACAACTTGATCACTCTATTGAGGAAGAGCAGTTCGGAAGGGAAACCTGATACTGAAATAATTAATGTTAAAAAATCGGGGTGTGCAGCCCCAAAAGGGTTAAAAAGGATTCTGGAAGGAAGATGTGGAGAAACGGATTATTTTTTTCGAACACATGACAGATTGTTTGATGGTGATCAAACATATATGCGCATTACGGAAGGTATGGATAATAGATTGGA
>JALNXC010000256.1 GCA_023230535.1 Alkaliphilus sp.
CATTATTTTTTTATAAGAAATTACTATGTAGATAATGATGATAACTTAACAGAAAAGTATTATAAAAAATTAGAAGAGGGAAACCTGGAATTTCCGAAAGAATTTGAGGATTTTAAAGAAGGGATAGTTCAACTGGCAGAAAAAATATATACAGAAGGGGTCACCCTTCTTGTAGAAGACGGAAGGGCAGAAAATATTAAAGAATTAGATATCAATGAAAATTTTAGAAAAAGGGAATTCCAAGAGTTATGGAAGAAGATTAACATAAAAACAGCTTATTATGTGGATTTTGATACCGAAGAATTAGTGAAAAATTGTATAATTGCTCTGGACATGAATTTAAGGGTATCGGATTTGACTTATTATGTAAAAACGGGAGAGATGGAATCCATATCTTCAAAGGAAGAATTAGAAAAAGGAGAAGCCTTCACGGTAAAAGAGTCAGAAACTAAAAAGGAACGTTCAAAAATGACCACTGCACTGAAATATGATTTGGTCGGGAAATTGGTAGATGAAACAAAACTTACGAGAAAAACAATTGTGAATATCCTTAAAGGAATAAAACCTAATACGTTTTATCTATTTAGAAAAAATCCGGAGGAGTTTATATTAAAAACTTCCAGGATTGTCAATGAACAGAAAGCCGGCATGATAATAGAACATATAACTTATAATCCGGTTGATGAAAAATTTGATGCTAATATATTCACCGAAAATACCTTAAAGGGTACCCTGGGCAAGGATGCCATGGAAGTTCAAAAACATATCTATGATTATTTGAGATATGATTCTGATACAGAGAGAAAATTTGCCGAAGCGTTGGATATCAGTAAAGAAGTCTGCGTATATGCTAAACTGCCAAGGGGGTTTTTTATCCCTACGCCTGTGGGGAATTATAACCCTGATTGGGCTATAGTGTTTGATGAGGATAAGGTAAGGCATATATACTTTATTGCAGAAACTAAAGGCAATCTAGAATCGTTGGAATTTGACATCCGAGGAACAGAGAGGGCAAAAATCCATTGTGCAAGGGAACATTTTAAAAAAATAAGCAATGATACGGTGAAATATGAGGCCGTAGGCAGTTATGAGGCGTTGATGAAGGAAGTGATGGGGAGATGAAGACGCAACTTATAAAAAGGTTCTTAACAAGAAACAAAAAATACTATTAAATAAGGGGGATAAAAGTGGAAGAAATGTTAGACGTTTTAACAGATATTAAGGATTTATTATATGAAATTAACTACCCAGATTTTGCATAAACAAGATAATAGCATCTTCGGGATTGTTTGATAGTTATGAACATAAATTTCACACTACCGACTGTCGGGGGAACGGCAAATAATATCTTCCCCTAATACAATATTAAGATTCTGGCAAGGTGTATTCGGCACGTAAATCACTGTCTGGATAATGCCGGAATAATGTCCTAATCATTCCGGATTCACTGTCCGGATGTGAGAGTTTTTTTATTACCTTACATTCTTATTGTGCTTCTCCGTCATATTCTTTCGGAAGTATGAAATAGAGGGTTTTGTTATCTATAACCTTCGGCTGATAGCAGGAAAAAACGGATATTTGTAGAATAATATGGTATAATAATAAATTTTAGAAGATAAGGAATAAAAAAAGCGGGAAACAAGGGATTTTATTGAGAGAGAGGTATAGAAGGTGAGCCATGGGAATTTGCTGTAACATTAAAGATTTAGAAAAAATATGGGATGTTAACAATCAATATCCGGTAATTACTACGCAAAGGGCAAATATAATAAAGGGCCATTTTAAGGATTTTGTTCATTTATCTTTGGGCAAGGTGTTGTCCTTAGCATTATTGAAATATGAAAAAACAGGCAGGAAAAATTATGTAATAGGGGAATTAGACAAGATTTTTTATAACTCTAACTTGAAGAAAGTGATTGTTGACGATATAGATATGCTTTTTAATCCGGGGTACAACATAGATATTTTAGGATACTTTATTCAATCAGCGAGGAATAGAAAACTGATTATTATTTGGCCCGGGAAATATGTTTCAGATAGTCTGGTTTATGCTTCTTCGGGATATAAGGATTATAAAAAATATTTAATTAAAAATTATAATGTAATATGTGTGAAATAAAGGAGGGGGTCATGAGATATTCAGAATTAATTAATTTTAATCCAATTGAAACTGTAATAGAATTAAAAAAGGCAGATGACAAGGACAAAGCCAAAGAATTGGTTAAAACTTACGTTATGAGTGATGAAATGGCGGACAAACTGGAATATGGCCTTATCAGCCAATTACAATTAGATGAGGTAGTAGATAATAAAGGGGTATTAATAGTAGGTAATTATGGGACCGGTAAAAGTCACTTAATGTCTGTAGTTTCAGCTATGGCTAATGATGAAGATTTTTTGCAGAATTTAAATAATAAAAAATTTCAAGGATATATAGAGCCTATATCAGGAAAATTTGAAGTTCTCAGAATTGAGCTGGGAGCGGTGGACAATAGTTTAAGAAATATTATTATGAAAGAAATTGAAGTTGATTTGGCTAAAAGAGATATTAATTATAAATTTCCTGACAGTTCTACTCTGACAAATAATAAAAAGGCGTTAGAAGAAATGATGAGCACTTTTGAGTCCAAATATTCCGGTAGGGGCTATTTAATTGTAGTAGATGAATTATTAGATTATCTAAGGACGCGTAAAGAGCAAGAGGTAATGGGGGACCTGATGTTTTTAAGGGAAATCGGAGAATTTATAAAAAATTCCCGGTTCAGATTAATATGTGGAGTCCAGGAACAATTATTTGATAACCCCAGTTTTTCTTTTGTAGCAGATACATTGAGCAGAGTAAAAGATAGATTTGAACAAGTAATAATCAGAAAAGAGGACACAGCCTATGTGGTATCAGAAAGAATATTAAACAAAACACCAAAGCAAAAGGCTAAAATTCGTGAGCATTTGTTGCCATTTTGCCCTTTGTATACGGAAATGTCGGAAAGACTAGAAGATTATGTGGAATTATATCCTATTCATCCTGCATATATCGATGTATTTAATAGGGTACATATAGCAGAAAACAGACATGTATTAAAAACTATATCAACTACTATAAATCAAATATTAGATGAAGA
>JALNXC010000257.1 GCA_023230535.1 Alkaliphilus sp.
AAGGTTGTTATAGTGAGCAAGAGAGATATAAATATAACCGGATGGGTTGGAGGAATGACAGGAGCCCTGATTGCTCCAAACGGCAGTGTTACTATAAATCATGGAAATTTCACGGGAATAATTATATCTGGAAAAGGATTTAAACAAACAGGAGGTGGAGGAACAATAAATATGCTCGAAATGTCTGATCTTTTTACGGAAGACACACTGCCAATTATAGTATACGAAGAAAACGGATCTGATAACGGAAACGGCGGTACCGGGGACAATGGTTCCGGGAATGAAGGCAATCAAAAAAGTAAATTAGAAATAATAGAACCGATCAGGGAAATATAACTGTAAAGCCTGAAAGGGTATTAGTATTCAAAATCCTGTACTATCCGTATTAATCAGATCAAAAATTAGAAGGGGGAATCCTATGCAATATTCATTAATTTTTATAATAGGCCTTTTAATAGGCTCATTCCTAAATGTATGCATATACAGAATACCGCAAAAACAATCCATTGTTTCTCCTCCTTCACATTGCCCTGATTGTAACACCAAGCTAAAACCGGCAGATTTAATTCCGGTATTGAGCTATTTATTTTATAAAGGAAAATGTCGTTATTGCGGGGAAACAATATCTATACAATATCCTTTTATCGAACTGTTAACGGGTATTGTATATTTGTCGTTATTTATAAAATTTAGTTATTCTGTTGATTTTATTTTTTTTGTCGTTTTATGCACATTATTGATTATAATCGGTGGAATTGACTATGAACATCAGGTTATATCTGATAAAATGGTTTTAAATATGTTAATTATAGCAATTATATATAAATTAATTACATATTTTTATTTGCGGTTGCCGGTAGATTGGACAAGCAGTCTTATCGGACTGTTGATTGGCGGCGGTTTTCTTCTGTTGGTCGCATTAGTTTCCAATGGAGGCATGGGCGGCGGGGATATTAAGCTTATGGGGGTTTTGGGTTTTTGGCTGGGATGGAAGTTAACGATAGTAACAATGTTGGTTTCATTTATTACGGGGGCTTTTTTGTCCGCTTTGCTTTTGCTTTTTAAAATAAAAGGCAGAAAAGATGCAATCCCCTTTGGGCCCTTTATTGCACTGGCTGCATTTATTACAATACTTAAGGGGAATGAGCTGCTTCATTGGTATTTAAAAAATATCTTATAAAACTTAATATATTCAAATTTATATTTTCATCTTAAATATACGTTAAAATTGTAGAAGGGGGGACATAAACTGAAAAATAAAATATTGGATGCACTTGAAAAAACAATATTATCTATTGATATTGGTTCCCAAAATACTAAAATTGTGGAAGGGAAAAATATCGGCGGCAGGGTTCTAATTAATAAAATTGTATCTATTCAAACTCCCCCCGACACATTCAGTGATGGACAAATTACAAACAAAGAAAAATTAAAGGAGGCTATAAATGCGGTTTTAAAAAGAGAAAATATTAAAACTAAAAATGTAGCCTTTACTTTAGAAAGCACTAAAATAATCAGCAGAGAAATTGTTTTGCCCTGGGCAAAACCTCAAGAATTGGAACAAATAATAGGATTTGAAATAGGACAATATTTGCCCATAGAAATGGACAAGTATATTTTACAGTATAAAATAATAGATGAAATTGAAGAAGAAGGCGTAAAAAAGGTTGTTATTTCGGCGGTAGCTTTGCCAAGGTCAATAAGTGAGGGTTATCTGGATTTGGCTAAAAATATGGGATTGATTCCACACTTTTTAGATATTCATTCCAATGCCGTCCATAAACTGTTAACTCCAAAAACTGTTGTTAATGATAGTTATCCTCTAGACGACCAAACTATAGCGGCAATAGATTTAGGGCACCAATTTATAAACATAACCATTATAGATAAAGGTCAATGTGAGTTTAGCAGGTTATTGAATAACGGCGGCAAAGATATTGATACGGATATATCCGATTTATTTAACATTTCTTTGGATGAAGCAGAGGCCCAAAAAATGGAAGCAAAAAATATTGATTATGACACGAAATCGGATGTTTTAACCTCACCAACAGACATAATTAGAAAAATTATATCAGATTGGTTGGAAGAAATTCAAAAAATTTTTAGATATTACACGAGCAGGGATGTAGATAATGTTGTCGATTGCATTTGCATATATGGTGGAAGTTCAAATATTGAGGGCATTTCAACTTATATTCAAAAGTTTTTTAATATGCCTACCTTTAAAACAAACAGTTTGAGCAATGTAAAATTCAATAATAATTCGGAAGAAAACGATATATCAAGTTATGTCAATGCTATAGGGGCTATTATAAGGAAGTAAGGGAGAAAAAATGAAAGATTTTAACTTTTTTGAACCTTATATAGATAAAAAAGAGACTTCGGGTTATGGTAAATTAATTTTGTATACTGTTGCCCCGGTTGTGATATTGGGTATGATTATATATCCTTTAATCAATGTTTTTAGAATAAACTTTTTAAAGAAAAACATTACAACTATAAAAACAAATTTAGAATCCGGTGCTATTTATGAACGGCTGGATGCTATCGAACGGAAAAAAGAAAAGGTATCCGAGATGGAAAAAAAATTTACACTTTTAGAAGATGCCGATAGGATTATTGAAAGCAGAGATATTGTGAATGATTTGCTTTTGAATAAGATAACAGACAAGGTTCCAAAAGATATTTTTTTTAGGTCATTGAGTCTTTCATCCGGTCAAATTCAGATACGAGGGTCGGCAGCTAACAATTTAGCCATTGCTCAATTAGAAAACAATTTAAGGTCTGATAAGGATTTTAAGGATATTTATATCCCGAATATATCACTGAATGAGGGCTTATATGATTTTTCAATCAATTTTGCCTTAAAAGATGCGGGGGGAGATAACATAGAGCAAGATGACGTAGAAGAAAACAGTTCGGAGCAGAAGGATGTGGGACAAGATGAAATTGAATAAAAGGGAAAGAAATTTATTGATAGGTTTAGGTGTTGTATTATTGCTTTGGGTATATTATAAATTTATTATATTATCTCAATTTAAAAGTCTAAACGAAAAACAAGAAAACAGAGCCCATTATGAAAATGAGATAACCGAGATACAGACTATCATTGCTTC
>JALNXC010000258.1 GCA_023230535.1 Alkaliphilus sp.
AATATATTCATTCTCGATTAAAAATCTCAGTGTATCGTTCACATCCTTAGATACAAAAGAGTTAATTATTTCATCATTTATAAAATCAATGAGGTCTTCATTTTTTTCCAGCACAGTTTCTGCTAAATCATTAATTTCCTGTAACTGTTCTCCGGTGGCATTATATATTTTATCCATATACCTGACATGGGCAGGTACTGAAGCCCCGGATAATTTCAGTGTGTCCTTGATATCGTCATAAAAATAATAATTCGTAGTTTCTATTATGCCGATATTCAATCCCTCCAATTTGTCATGGACTATCTCATAGAACATATTTCCGACAAATACACTCAGTCTTTCTTTTTCAATGTTTAAGTTTTGAATATCCTGTTCCAAATTTTCTTTATCCCTTTTAAATTCGGTAAATCTGTTTTCCAAACTATCAACCAGAGCTTGCTGCTGTTTCAGATATAGTTCCTGTCCATTCATGTTAGAACCTACAAATATACCTATGCCCAATGAAATAAATATAGCAGCAATAGAAATGATATAGTACTTGATATTGATACCCATTATAAGTCCTCCTATAACCCGAACTGCATCCTCAATCTGATGCTTATCAACCTGAATAAATTTTGAATCGGCTGTGATACAAGAGCGATAGCCAATATAGGGATAAAGGCCGCTATGATGAACCAGATAACATATTTAAGTTTGATATTGCTCTTATATAATTTATTGACGCCCCGAGCATCCACTAATTTTGAGCCTACTTTCATTCTAACCAGGAAGGTGCTCGCCATACCTTTTCTTCCCTTTTCCAAAAAATCGATCATATTTGAATGTGTCCCCACGGCTACGATAAGGTCCGCACCTTTATCATAAGCCAGTAACATAGCTATATCTTCACTGGTGCCCGGTGCCGGAAACAGCTTTGCATCCAGCCCTAAACTATTAATTCTTTCCATGCCCGGAGCTTTTCCATCTAAATAAGCATGTACAATAATTTCTTTGCATTTTTTCAAACATTCGTCACTGACACTATCCATATCACCGATTATTATATCCGGAGTTAAACCGAATTCCATAAGTGCGTCCGCACCGCCATCCACACCTATCAAAACAGGGTTGACTTCTTTTATGTATGATAATATAGCGCTCAGATCTTCTCTATAATTTTGTCCCCTCACAACTACTAAAGCATGTTTCCCCTTGATTTCGGTATCAATTTTAGGAATTTTTAAATTGCCTAAAATAAAATCTTTTTCTTTATTTGCATGTACCAAGGTATTTCTGATGAATTTTTCTAATTCTATCTCTATATTTTCCTCTGCCAACATCAATAAATTATCGATTATCTCCCGGGATAAGGGTTCAACCTCGGCAATTACCCTGTCGTCGGTAAAAATTCGCCCGGCTGCAATTTCTATGATATTCCCTTCCCTTAAATTGTTAAATATATCCCCCTTGGTCACATCAAAAATAGGAATATTGACACGGGACAATATTTTCGGACCTAAATTAGGATACCTTCCTGTGATAGATTTACCGCAATTGACAACAGCCGCAACTTTTTTCTCCACAAGGGAATTTGCGGCAATTTCGTCCAAGTCATCATGATCAATTACGGCGATATCTCCCGGTTCCAATCTATTTACCAAGACTTTCGTCTTTTTATCCATCCTTATAGGGGCTCTAATATACATGAGTCTCCCTCCAATAGTTTATCTATATAATGTTTACATATTTTATATAAACATACTCATTTTAAAAATTATAGATGTAATATATACATCATATTTTGAATTAACATGCTTAGAAATTAATTATATCATAAAAATCTTAAAAGTAGTATTTTAGGAAAATTCATCATATTAAAAATCGGGGCCCTTTTAATGGATAACCGGATAGTATATAATATTTTATTATAGGAACATTCCTATTAAATGGAGTGAAAAAATAAAAATTATATTAAAATATAAATTGCAAAGGAGGGATAGAATTGAATATGGACGATTTATCGGAGACAATTAAAGAAAACAGCGAAGAATCCGCCTTTCGGCTTGCAACATATTATCTGTCGTTTAAATCCCGAACCGAGCATGAAATAAAAACATATCTTGCAAAAAAAGGCTATGAGGATACAACCGTAGATAAAGTTTTAGAAAAATTATCATATTACGGATTTACAGACGATAGGCAGTATGCAATAAATTATATCGCCAATGCGATAGAAGCAAAAAAAAAGAGTGCGGACACCGTGAAGCTGGAATTAATGAAAAGAGGAATATCTTCAGAGATAATTGAGGACTGTATCCCCGTATTTTCATATGATATAAATTTGGAAACAGCAAAAAGAATCGGTAAAAAATATTTTTATCGAAAATCCAATCTGCCCTATAAACAGTTAAAAAATAAATTATCCCAATTACTGGCCCAAAGGAGATTTACCCGGGAGATTATAGATGATTGTTTAAATTATTTAGACCGGGATGAGCAAATTCAATCTATTGTTATCTCAAACCAAGAACAATACCAATCTCAGGCCGTAAAATTGGCTGAAGAATATTTTTTTAGATACACCCGAAAAGAGAATAATCCGTATTTATTGCGGCAAAAAATTAAACATGCCCTATACAGAAAAGGATATGACATGGATATCATCAATTCCGCAGTGGAAGAAATACTGAATAAAAGCTAGCAAAAATATATATTTTTGCTAGCTTCTGTTTTTTTAACCTACTTGTTGTTCTAATCTCAATTTATCCGCAATCATCGCAATAAATTCCGAATTAGTGGGTTTTCCCCTGTGATTATTGATGGTATACCCAAACAGATTATTTATCGTATCTACTTTTCCTCGGCTCCAGGCCACTTCTATGGCATGCCTTATCGCCCTTTCAACTCTGCTTGATGTGGTATCAAATTTTTTGGCTATGGATGGATATAATTCTTTTGTAACCGCACTCAACAACCCCGTGTTTTCCACAACCATTGCAATGGCTTCTCTTAAATAGAGATATCCCTTAATATGAGCAGGAACCCCGATTTCATGTATTATATTAGTAATTTCCGCTTCAAGGCTGCGATTTTTTGTTATCAAAGCCGAACGCCCTTGCTTGTTCTTGTGT
>JALNXC010000259.1 GCA_023230535.1 Alkaliphilus sp.
AAAATAAAAATTGAACCGGGCAGTTTTTATGAGGAGACAGGAATATCTATAGAAAGAGCCTCACTGTACGACAGCTTTTTAGGCTCAGCTATGACACGGGCAACTCACAGTTATAATATAAAGGTACGGAATCTATTAAATTCCGTAAACCTGAAAAAACCCATCACAATAGAATTTGAATACTACGGTCCCAAAGAGGGCGGTATATATGAGTTTAAAAACGGCAGATGGACTTATTTGTACAGTCAATTTGAAGGGGATAAAATTTACGCGGATATACATACAAATAGGTATTTAGGGGGAACCTATGCCGTCTTTATTGACGAAACATATAAAACCATGGATGATATAGGCGGGCACTGGGCGGCAAGATCCATAGAGACTTTTTTGAGAAGAAACCATATAAGCGGATATCCCGACAGAACCTTCAGGCCGGACCAGAGCATAACGAGAGCCGAATTTGTGAAAATATTGGATAATGTATATGGTTGGAGCATGTATTCGCCTTATACTCATACAAGTATCAATTTTGCGGATAGTTCTGTCTTCGGGGTTTTTGCGGACTCTATTTCAAAAGCGGTATCTTTGGGATATGTCAAGGGCTATACCGACAATACATTCAGGCCCCATATTCCTATCACTTATCAGGAAGTGGAATGGTTGATGCAGAGAATTACGGGTAGGCAGGATTTTAAATGGTACACGGTCGCCGAGAAAATTTTCAATGACTATTATGTCCGCTCAAAGAGTTACAACAGCAAAGAAAATTATATTACCCGGGCGGAAGTTGTTTACTTGTTGCATTCACTGGAAGAAGGTTTATTGTAAATCTCGTTTTTATAATTTAAGATCTTTCTAAAATGGAGGAAATTATATGATTAAAAAACCGTATTATATTTTAATTATATCCATTATTTCAGCATTACTGTTTAGTATTGTATTTTCCAATATCACCCTTGGGGACATCAAAAGCGGAGATGCTCCCGATATCCCCCGCAATATTATAATAACATCCTTGAATATTGACTATGGAAAATCAACCACACAGAGCAGCTATGTAACTTTAAATTTAAATGTTACGGGGAAGGATGTGGATTTGGACACTTTAAAAATTCAATTTTCCTTGGATAATAAAAATTGGAGCGGTTATAACCCGGCTACGAACAAATGGGAAAACGGATATCTTGGTAAATATCAATCCTTCTATTCCGGTTTTTATATAGGTTCCGGCAGCGGTTTGAAAACCGTCTATGCCAAGGTTGTTGATATTAACGGGAATGTCGGGTTGGCGAGTGCTAAAATTAATCTTAGCCCTTATACCCAAAATCCATACGTGATAAATCCACAATCACTGGAACTGAATAATTTTCAAGGCCCCTTGGACAGAGCCGGAATAAAGAGCGGAAGCGGTACATTGTATGATCCGTATATCGTTTCCGGCAATAATACCAGGCTCGTATCCAAAATGCCGAATGTTGCCGAAGTATGCTACTATACCGACAAGGGCTCCTGGTCTTCATGGTATAAAGTAACCGGGGGGCAGGCCGATATTCCGGTAACTTTTAATAATGTGGAAGGTTTAAAAGAAGTGAGGCTCAGAAGTAAAAATCAGCACGGTGTGGAAGGAAATGCGGAAATTATTTACTACCTATTGGATTATACAAGCCCTACGGTTAAATTACATACCGATTTTCATTCGTTCATAGCCGTGGACGGCAGGCTGCGGTTCGATTTAGAGGTAGATGATAATCTGTCAAAATTTTTGGATTTCGAGATAGAAGTCAGTGCGGGCGGAGGTAGTATGATTAAAAATGGAAAGATTGAAAAATACGATGAGAACAAATCCACAACGACATCGATAACAATAGAGGGCCTGCCCCAAGGAAGATTTGATGTTAAGGCCATTGTTACGGATGCCGCGGGAAACAGGGGCACAAAACAAATTTCCGTCGACAGTCTGTAGATTGCTATATTTTAAAAAAAGATTATTCCATAAGGTTTACGAAGGTGCCATTTTGAGCGAGATTTTTTATTTCGTTTAGAATGACACCTTTGGTTTTGTCGTTCTAACAGGTTATGATGGTTGGCTTAGTTGTTTTTGTTGTGCACATTTCTAATAAATTATTTACCTATAATTAGAAAAAATAAAGAGGAAAAGGAAATTTTATATAGAATAAATATAAGCGTTGAGAAAATTTTACATCAATTGCTATTTATTGAATCAATTTTACAAAAGAGGCGGAAAAATGACAAACAATGAGAAGGGTTTCACTTTGATAGAGGTGCTCGTCACATTATCCTTATTTGCCCTGTTGAGTTCAATTGTTGTTTTCATCCCAAGCAATATGTATAATAAAATCTTGCTGAAATCAGCCGCCGTTGAAATAAGAGAAGCTCTATATTTGTCCCGGCAACTGAGCCTGGATGAATCCAGGGAATATTGTGTAGAATTGATGGAGGATAAATTCAGGGTTAAGGAAGATAAATCGGGCGGAAGAATCGTGTTAACCCAAAAATTTAATAAAAACATTTCGGGAGTTAAGGGTCCTCAAAATAGAATATCGCACAACAGAAGCGGAGAAACAAGTTACGGGAAATTCATACTGATAAATAAAAAAGGCCAAAAAATTTGTATAGAAGTTCTCATCGGTACCGGAAGAGTTAGAATATCGGACATATATTGATTAGGAATGATGAAAATAGGAATTCCAGTCGGTATCGAAAGGGTGAAAATATCGGATATATATATTGATTAGGGATGATGAAATTTGAAAAATAATAGAGGCCTGACGTTGATAGAGGTCCTGTTGGCATTATTTTTGCTTATAACAACGGTATCGATATTAAATACATATTGTTTTTTTATTAATCGGGCAACAGCTATAAATAAGACAGATCAAGAGATAGGGATGCTGGCTAAAAACAAAATGGAGGAAGTTAAGTCGGGTTATATCTATATAGATAATAACAGATATCATATTTTAGATTTTGAAGAACCCATAAGCTTTAGGGAACAAAATTATTATATAAATATTTCAATAAACCCTTTGCATGATTATGAAGATATCAGTCGTATAAATTTAGAAGTGAGTGATGAAAAAGAGAACAT
>JALNXC010000260.1 GCA_023230535.1 Alkaliphilus sp.
GATAGACGGAACATTCGTCGGTATTTCCGCATGCATGTATATGGAAATTTATAAATCCCTTCTGGATGGGACGAATTGGCGCAGGCCCGATGTCTATTTTGTGATGAAGGATTTTGAAAGTTATAGGAACGCACAGCAAAATATAAACGATGCTTTTAAGGACAGAATAGGGTGGGCTAAAAAATGCTGGAGGAATCTGGCCAATGCCGGAAAGTTCAGCTCCGACAGGACCATAGAACAATATGCAAGGGAGATATGGGACATAGAGAAAGTATATTAAGGGGATATTGGGATATAGAAAAAACATATTAAATTGAAATTCTAGGGCAGGCCAAACATGTGTCTGCCCTTATTTTTATTGCTCATAACGGCATGATTTGTCACCGCTACTCAGAACGACATGATGCGGGATTTTCCGACAATTTCGGAATATTTTGCCCCTTTGTTTTTTAAAGTTTTTTATTTATTTTTATTTTAAATAGGTATAACTTGGGTATACATATCATGGAGGGGGCTTTATTATGAAATGCGAGCATTTCTATTGGGAAAATGGAGAAAAAGATTCTTATTTATTTCACGAGGGGACATCCTATAAGAGCTATGAATTTCTGGGGGCCCATCCTATCAATATAGATGATAAAGAAGCGGTGCGCTTCATAGTGTGGGCACCCAGGGCCAAAGAAGTATATCTTATAGGGGATTTTAATGACTGGCATGAGACCGACCTACCTCTCAAAAGGGTAGGAGAATCAGGGCTATGGAATATTTGTGTACATAATGTAAAACAATTTGACTCATATAAGTACAGGATAATCTCTTATAGCGGGGAGGTCAGAATCAAAGCGGACCCTTATGCATTTCATGCGGAAACGAGACCCAAAACAGCATCTAAGTATTATGACTTAAAAGGTTTTGAATGGGAGGACGAGTCATGGCTGAAATTTAGAGAAGAAATTTCTAATCTCAATAAACCCATGTCCATATACGAGGTGAATCTGTCATCTTGGAGAAGAAAACCTGATGATTCGGTATATTCATATACGGATTTGGCTAAAGAATTGGTCAGGTATGTAAAAACCATGGGATTTACCCATGTCGAGATCATGCCTATCATGGAACATCCTTACGACGGTTCCTGGGGATATCAACAGACCGGATATTTTGTACCGACCAGCAGGTTCGGAACACCTAAGGAATTTATGTATCTGATAAATCAATTTCATAAAAACGGAATCGGAGTGATATTGGATTGGGTTCCCTTTCATTTTTGCAAGGACGATCATGGTTTGATCAGATTTGACGGGACAGAATGTTTTGAATCTTCCGATAAGACTTTAGCGGAAAATAATATTTGGGGGACATTAAATTTCGATTATAGCAAACCGGAAGTGATAAGTTTTTTAATTTCAAACGCGGTATATTGGCATGATTATTATCATATAGATGGACTTAGAATAGACGCGATTGCCTATATGCTCTATCTGAACCATGCGGGAAAAGATATCAAAAATGAATATGGGGGTTATGAAAATATTCAGGCCATATGTTTTCTGAAAAAATTGAATGAGGTATTGTCACAATATTTTCCTAATACTAAGACCATAGCGGAGGACAGCACGAGCTGGCCGTCGGTTACATCACCCGTAAAAGACGGAGGTTTGGGATTTAAATATAAATGGAATATGGGTTGGATGAATGACACTTTGGAGTACATGGAAACGGACCCTCTTTTCAGAAAGGATAATCAGGGGGCATTGACATTCGGAATCATGTACTGTTTTTCCGAAAAATACATATTAGCCTTGAGCCATGACGAAGTGGTGCATGGAAAGAAGAGCCTGCTGAATAAGATGCCCGGTTCCTATGATGAAAAATTTGCAGGTCTCAGACTTTTATATCTGTATATGCATGCCTATCCGGGTAAGAAACTCATATTTATGGGCGGGGAATTTGGGCAGTTTATAGAATGGGATGAAAAGAAAGAACTGGACTGGCATCTTTTAGATTATGAAAAACATAATAAATTAAAAAGGTTTATGAAGGATTTAAACAAATTTTATAGGGAAGAGACCTGTTTGTACGAGCTGGACGATACCTATGACGGATTTGAATGGATAGAACATACCAATCATCAGGAGAGTATCATAGCATTTGAGAGAATAAATAATTCGGGGGAAAATATAATAGCCGTCTTTAATTTTACACCTATCGAGAGAAAAAATTATCCCATCGGTGTTGATCACTTAGATACCTATAAAACGATATTAAATACGGATCAGGCTAAATACGGCGGTGCTCTTCCGAGAAGAAGACATTATAAATCCAAAGAAGAACCCATGCACGGCAGGAAGTATTCCATAAAGCCGGATTTGCCACCATTGGGCGGGATTATATTAAAAAGAAAATAATCGGGCAGGCGATGTTGATAACAAAAAAATAAAGCGAGATTATTCACTTCGCTCAGAATGACACCTTGGTTTTGTTATCCCGAGACGGACATCATATGCGATTCTCTCGGGGGTTCTCAATAAATTTGTCGAGCAGCAACAAAAATGTATCATGCTTATGAAGGCCTTTATAACTTATTGCACTTTGTTTAAAAGGGTGGAGCCGTAACTTTTCGATGTTCCTGGAAAAGGGGTGAATTATAATGATAAAAGGCAATAATGTAGTGGCGATGCTTTTAGCAGGGGGACAGGGGTCCAGATTGAAATTATTGACACGAGAGATAGCCAAGCCTGCGGTATGTTTCGGGGGAAAATATAGGATCATAGATTTTACATTGAGCAATGCCACTAATTCCGGTATTGATAATATCGGGATACTTACACAATACAAACCTTTTGAGCTGAATACTCATATAGGGATAGGGGAATGTTGGGATTTCGATAGAATTACAGGCGGCCTCAGGATATTGCCTCCCTTTATGCGTGGAGCCAAGGGAGATTGGTATACGGGCACTGCAAATGCCATATATCAGAATATAGAATATATAGACAATTTAAATGCAAAATATGTTCTTGTTTTGTCTGCAGATCACATATATAAGATGGATTATAGAAAATTATTAAAATA
>JALNXC010000261.1 GCA_023230535.1 Alkaliphilus sp.
AGACTTCTCGTTTAAATTCGTTCTATATTTATGTTCTATAATATCTTTAAAGCTTCCATCCTCAACTAAAATAGTAAAATCCATATTGCTATCCTTCGCCCTTTGCAATTCCCGGCAGAATCGTTCCCTTTCCTGTGCAATATTCCCGGAAAGTTCAGTTATTGAACCTTTCCTTTCCAAAACCACTAAATCCCTAAAGTCAGCACCTTCAAAGCCAATCTCTATTACAGGATTAACAATAAAACTATAATCACCTGTATCTAATTTTTCTATTGTGTATGGGATTCTTTGTTTATTGAAAAAATCCATTATTAAAAAATTTTCATTTTCTCTACTGTCCACTATAATTTCAATATTGTTTAAAATAAACTTCAATTCTTTGTCCGTCATAAAATCACCTGCTTAAATAAAAAACACAACTAAGGCACGGCAGGAGGTAAACCGTGCCTGTTGTGGCTTGAAGGAGGGATGTAAATTTATATAAACATCGGCAACTCATACAATTACTCTCCATGGCTTGCCAATTTTTATAGCATATTCTAATTCTGCCAAGCAGCCTTCGCTTTCACCGTAAACATGAACAATATCACAACTGTCAATTAATTTGTAACAAAATTGTAATATGTCTTTTCTATCTTCATCACCATTATAAAAACCAAATAAATGCAAAGGCGAAATCGGCAAATAACCTTCTTCTAGTAAGCCTCTACATATCATATCAGCCTTAATCCTATTTACACTTGGATTATCTACAAAAGGATGCGATACAAAAACTCTCTTTTTCATCTAATCACCTATTAATTTTTCATATTCATCAAAACCATATTTATATATAAATTTGTTTTGCAATTCATTATACTTTTCACTGATTTTGTCTTTTTCGTTCTTTAACCTTCCTGCTTTTTTCCTCAATCTTTCAACTACAGAAGGATTATCGCTTTCGATAATTCTTTCATATTCTCTATATAATGACCTAATCATTGAGTCTTTTAATATATCTACATCTACATCGTTTTGTTTGTATGCTCTTTTTTCAGAGGTTAATCCGTACCTACCGGCACCATAAACCCCAATATGTTTAGGTATTTCATTTTTAACTTCATCAAATAATTTGTAAGGCATAACAAAATAATTGTAATGACCGACAAACGAAAGTTTTGCATTACTATAAAAATCAGGTTTAGATACTTTTATTTCATAACATCTAAAAATCCCCTTGGTGTCATATGTAATATAATCAACTCTCTCTTCACCATACCAACCAATAGTAACTTCATAACAGCCAAACAAACCCATATGTTTTTTGGTATGTTCCCATATCATCTTTTCAAGGTTTAAAGTTAAATCTGTTTTAGCGATGAAAATCACCTACTTATTTTCAGCTTTTTTACATAAGGAGATAAAGCTATTTGTTTATTATAAGCTTCCTTTTTCCAGTCAGGCCATGAATTTATTATTTTTTGAATTGTCCCTAATAATTCTTTTTTATTAATTTTTTTAACAGTTGTATTGCTGTCCATTGGTATCCCCCTTAAATTAATGTTAATTTATTCATACTCCAGCCTCACCCTCGCAATATATGGGGTATTACCCTCTGTGCTGACGGTATAACCATCTTAAATATAAACACAGCAACCTAATTGTTTTAATATTGGAGCCGACGAGAGGATTTGAACCCCTAACCTTCTGATTACAAGTCAGTTTTTCTACCAATTGAAATACGCCGGCATAAAAATTCACCATACAATGAATCAATGCAAACAATTCATTCCATAGTGAATCATATTGAATATGCGGGCAGGGATTTGCACCCTGCATGAGCTTAGGCTTTTATGGGAGAACCCACATGCCATTATTGCATAGGGTTAAGCTCTTATCTCGCCTTGCCAAGCGTCTACCTGTTCCGCCACCGCATATTATTAAAAATAGCCGGTAAAAAGGGAGGGGGCTGCCCAAAAACCCGGCCATTCCTTATGTTATCCATTAATAAGTTTTAACAAAATTAAACCTTAATCTGCTTCTTTGCCAATTCATCCAGTCAACCAGTCTTTGTTTTATTCTCTCTGCCATTTAATCACCCCAAATATTTCGGCTCACCAACCAATAAATCGTATAAATCCTCTGCCGTTTGCAATACAACGATTTTGCCATTGTCGTTTATACTGCCTTTAGTCCACTTCTTACCAAACTCTAACTCAAATATAAAATAGGCAATCCAATAATCCTTATCTTTAAACGCTTCTATCAAAGTATCAATCACTAAATCAGCAAATTCTGAATGATAGAATTTAAAAAACTCTAATCCCTTAGCTGCTTCATTTAGATTATCGTAAATATTGTCATACTTTTCATATTTAGTCATTATCTTTACAAACTTTTCTTTGCTAAACACTTTATTCTTCATTATATCCCTCCAATAATTCCGGCCGCCTTTCAATAAATTCTTCCATAGCAAGTAAGTAAGTATCGCCCTTTGACATATAGTTTCCGGGCGACATTTCGTTAGCCTTTTTTATCATAAAACAAAATTTTTTATAAATATTATTAGGTGCTCGGAATTTAACCCATCGATATTCGCCCTCAACCCATCTTGCAGGTCTTCCAGCTGTACCGTTTTTATTTGTGTTATTCCAAAACATTCCTTGCTTTAAATATTGGTTAAGCAAATTCTTTGGGAAAACATAAGAAGTTCCTATTTTCATAACTTTTGAAGCTATATCAGGTAATATTTCTCTAAAATCACCCTTTATAACATATTCCATCATTGTCGCTTTTGGTATTCCTAATTTTTCCGCAACATCCCATATCGTATAACATCCTGCCGGGCAATACCTTCCGCCCCTATTTTCTTGTTCTGCCATATTATCACTCCTGTATATTCCCGCCATAATTTAGGGCACAACTAAAAACCAACAAGCGGCGGGTTACTACCTATCGGCAATTATTGAGTTATGCCCTAAAGTTTATTTATTAACGACAGTTTTAAATTTTCCTCTGCGAACCCTAGCCGCATAGTTTAAATATTCCTCTTTTGCTTTTTCAGTGGGGGAGCA
>JALNXC010000262.1 GCA_023230535.1 Alkaliphilus sp.
TCCAGATTTTCTCCTACAGGTAAAGTAATAGACGGTCCTGCCTTTAAGCCCTTGGATAAAATAGAGGCAAAATAGTTGTGGGGGTGAGATGAAACCATTCCGAAACGTGCAGTATGAGTTTAACTGCGAAAAATCTGTATTTAAAAAAGAAACCACAGGGGCAGATTCCCCGGTCAAGAAAAACTGACCACAGATCCGCTCCCACGGTTTCCCATTACAGAACACAGTGAAGATGATTCCCCTTGTGTTCCCTATATTTTAGATTATCTCATCTCTCTGACTAATATATTCTTCCTACTGCTCAATACAACCTTGCTATTTTCTAAGTCTACCTTTATATGATCTCCGAATACAAATCGTTTTCTGATATATTCTTCTGCAATCTCGTCTTCAATATATCGCTGTATTGTCCTTCTGAGAGGTCGTGCACCGTATTTTTCATCATAACCTTCTTTTAATATGAAGCCTTTGACTTCATCGGAAATTGTAATTTCCATACCCTTTTCTTTTACATCTCTTATTACATCCCTTAGCATAAGATCCACAATCTGCCTGAGCTCTTCCTCAGACAATTTTGTAAACACGACAATTTCGTCAACCCTGTTTAAAAATTCCGGCCTGAATATCTCTTTCAATGCCTCTTTAGCACTGCTTTCTAAGGCCTCATAGCCCCTCTTGCCGAAACCTATACCGCCGGATTTTAGTTGTGTTCCCGCATTGGATGTCATGATAAGCACCGAGTTTTCAAAGTACACGGTCCTTCCCTGGCTATCGGTTAATATGCCATCCTCCAAAATTTGAAGCAGCATGTTAAAGACATCCGGATGTGCTTTTTCAATTTCGTCTAAAAGTATAACCGAATAGGGCCTTCTTCTGATCTTTTCTGTCAACTGCCCTCCCTGATCATAGCCTATATATCCGGGTGGGGCCCCTATCAGCTTGGAAACTGTATGCTTTTCCATATATTCCGACATATCTAAACGAATCATAGCATCTTCACTGCCAAATAATTCTTCTGCCAAGGCCCTTACCAGTTCTGTTTTGCCTACCCCGGTGGGACCTATAAATATAAATGATGCCGGCTTTTTCTTTTTCCTAAAACCGGAGCGATTACGCCTTATGGTCCTGGACAGACTTCTGACGGCGTCATGCTGGCCTACTACCCTCTCATGTAAATGTTCCTCAAGATTCAGCAATCTACCGGCCTCTTCCTTGGTGATTTTACCCACGGGAATATTAGTCCAGGATTCAATCACAAAGGTTATATCTTCTACCGTAAGAGAAGTATTGTCCACCTTTTTATCCAATTCCGCTATCTTATCCAAAACCTTACATTCATCCACCTTATACTGGGCAACCTTTTCATAATCATTACTCCTGGAGAGCTCTTCTTTCATCTCTTTTATGAATTGCAGCTCTTCCTTCAAATATTCTAATTCCACGAGCCCAAGGTTTTTTAAGTTCGCCCTGGAGCCCGCCTCGTCTATCACATCTATAGCTTTGTCAGGCAAATATCTATCCGTAATATACCTTTCCGACAGCTTTGCTGCTGCTTCTATCACTTCATCCGATATCGTAACCCTGTGATAATCCTCATAATAGCCTTTAATTCCTCTTAAAATTTCAATGGTCTCCTCCACTGTGGGTTCCTCTATCATCACCGGTTGAAACCTTCTCTCCAGTGCAGAATCCTTTTCAATATGCCTTCTATATTCATCCAATGTAGTTGCGCCGATAACCTGAACATCGCCGTGGGCTAAAGCAGGTTTTAAAATATTGGCGGCATTCATAACACCACCATGAACCTCCCCTGCGCCCATAATATTATGGACCTCATCTATCACTAAAATTATATCTCCATACCTCTGAGCCTCTTCTATGATGGCCTTCATTCTGCCTTCAAATTGTCCTCTAAATTGGGTCCCGGCCACAATGGCCGTCAGATCTAACAGATAAATTTCAGAATTGAACAATTTTGCGGGGATCTGCCTTTCTACAATACGGACAGCCAGGCCTTCGGCAATAGCTGTTTTACCCACACCCGGCTCCCCAATCAATATTGGGTTGTTTTTAAATCTTCTGTTTAATATTTGCACTACCCTGTCAATTTCTCTGTCCCTGCCTATTATTTTATCTATCTCTCCGATTCTTGCACTATTCGTAAGATTGACACCATAGGAATCTAAATATTTCTTTTTTCTGCTTTTTCTCATTTTCTTTTTAGCCAGTCTCTCTCCAATATATTTGTCCCCATAATCATCGTTTTCTTCCTCATAATCGCTTTTTAAAGTTTCATCCGTATCCGGTTCTTCTTCTTTTTCTTTTCTGAACAGATTTGAAGAACCTTTAAATAAATCACTCAAGAAATTATCTTTTTTCATATCATCCAGGCTTATCTCTTCAAACATATCGTTCATCTGTTGGGAAAAAGCATGCATTTCCTCCTCAGTCATACCTGTCTGTTCCATCAATTGATCTATTATAGGCAAACCCATCTTCTTAGCACATTCTATACATATGCCCTTCATTTCAGATTTTCCATTTTCCATCCTCGTAGCAAAGATTACCGCTATATTCTTATTACATATAGAACATTTTTTCATAACCAATCCTCTCCATGTTTTCGTATGACCTCTCTTATCTATTATATCATATACCCGCAAATAATAAATATTATAGTTTATTATATAAACAAATGGTTTTAAAGTGAATAAAGACCCGTCAAAAATGAAGGGCCTCCTGTACATATTATCAAAACTTTATGGTTTAAAGCAAATATATGATCACATTGACTCCTAAATATGATTTACTTATCTATTTTTTTACTGATTTCGTCCAGTCTTTTCTCTATATTGTCCAATTTTGCATCTTTTTCTTTTAAATCCCTCGGTAATTTTACCACCAAATAATAAACTGCATATACTATACCTATAATTATACCTATAATAAAAACTATATTTAAAAGTTGAAATATTATAGTAAAAGCTGTTTGAGCTATCTCCATATATTCAAATCCCCTCCAAAGCAA
>JALNXC010000263.1 GCA_023230535.1 Alkaliphilus sp.
ACAACAATAGTATTAACAATATTATGGCTGATTATTCCATTTACACTAATATATATTCATAACCAATGCCCATATCCTCATCATAGGTATGTAAAGTTTGATTCCTATCCTGTAGCATTTTTAACCATCCTTCTCCATCAGTTATAATCCCTTCTTTAAAAGATTCCTGAATGGCCCCTCTAGGACTGGTTCCTTCTAAATTACCATTGTATTCTAAATAATATTTCATCAGTTTCCACGATAATTCATATGTAAATTCAAACCTTTGAATAGTTGCATCAATAACAATATCATCTTTTTTATAGTCCCTTTTTAGGCTTTCATGCAGCTTTGTAAGGGCCTTTTCTAAATCAGATGTTTTGTATTTAATTTTATTAATATTCAAAACAACCTCTCCTTTTAAATTAGTTGAAAAAATAACTTTCCCCTTTTCGGATATGGAATTCTTGAGCCTTTTATTGGTAATCTTGTCATAGTCAATTATATCAAATGTATATATTATATCCTGCAGTAAAAATTCATCTTTTATTTTGTAAATTATTGAACTGCATTTTCTAAATTTTATTGCAATATCTATATCAGAAGTTAGCTTGTAATCACCCTCTGCCCTGGAACCAAATAAAATAACCTTCTCTATATATCGAGAATATTTTTTAAAAATATTAATTATAGTATAAAATGTTTTTTTGTCCAACCCATATTTCTTAGTCATTATTACCACTCCAAATTTAAATAATATTCTTTACTTATATCCCTAAAACGGTGTATAAATCTTCCAAAACCTGTTTTGCCTTACCTTCTATTGTCAAATCAAATTCGTAAACCCATCTCCCTATTTCATCATTAATGTAAACTGTTTTTCCTCTTGCAAGCCCGGGAATCATACTAACCGGATAAACTTCTAAACTAGTTCCAATAACAATAAGGATATCCGAATTTTGTACTTTATCTAAAGTTTTACTCCAAACATCTTCCGGTAACGCTTCGCCAAATAGAACTGCATCAGGCCTTAAAGCCATTCTGCTACAGTGTTTACAGTTGTTTTTTTGTAAAAATTCTGTGAGGCTAGCCGGCTGCCCACAATAATTACAATGAAAAGTTTGAATATTTCCATGTAGTTCATATATATTATTGCTTCCTGCCAAGGCATGTAATCCTGAAATATTTTGTGTAGCAACAGCACTTATTAATCCTTCCTTTTCCAATTCAGCTAAAACATAATGACCGTTATGCGGCTTACAATCTTTTAACAGTTTTAATCCATTACTGAAAAACTCATGAATAAGAGAATAGTTTTCATAAAAATTATTTATATTTGCCACAGTTCCGGGGTCTAATTTCCCCCACAATCCATCTTTGCTTCTAAAATCCGGAATATTACTTTCAGTATCCATTCCTGCCCCGGTAAGTACCATTACACCATTGGCGTTTTCTATGAGACCGCCTAGCTCTATTACTTTATTTTGCATTATTATTCTCTCCCTTGTTTTTCATCTGTATTTTTATTATACCCGATGGGGTTATATATTTCCCCTACGTATTGATGATAATCGTCTCGAAAATTGAGGAACAATCGATTGTCTTTTTCTACGGCTGATTTATATGCCGCCCAGGAATACCACATCATCGCCGCTACGGCACATAAGCCCAGTAGATAATCTTGCTCCTCGGCGGTCGGTTTCCTACCTAGATAATACTCCAACATCAATAGAGCATCATTTTGCCGATATTCCGCATCCACGCAAAATGTTGCAATATCCTCAAAAGGATTCCCCATAGCAGGAAACTCCATATCTATCAATATGGGGTACGGGTATTCTTTTGTTATGAGTACATTATTGATAGATGCATCACCATGAGTAAAGCATAATCTTGTATTGGCGGAAGCCACACGTTTCCTGAACTGCCGCATATCCTCCAAATAATCATCAAAACCATTTAAATAGTATTTTTCCCCGCCTACTTCATAGACGTACGTTCTGTATCTCTCCATTCTGTCAAACAACGTATCAACAAACGGAAAATCGATTTTTTGCTCGTGTAATTTGCGTAATGTATGCATGCTTGCAACGAGCTCATCTTTATTGTCTGAGGAAGGAATTCTGCTCTCCGAATAATATTTACTTATTTTTATGCCGGTGTCCTCGGACAAAAATATAACCTCATCCGTAATTTTAAAGGGAGCAAGCAGCTTATATGCCAACGCTTCCCTGCTTCTGCTGCAAAACCGCTCGGTGCCCGGACCCGGTATACGATACAGATATGATTGCTTGTCTGCTACAATAACAAAGTTGCTGTTGTTAGCACTGCACCCCGGATTGATGTATATTTTCTCTATATCACCGATGGAAATACCGAGAGCGGTGCAAAAAATATCAATATGTTTTTCGTCTAATAAATCAAACCTTTTTTCTTTCATTGTGTGCCCCTTTTCTATGAAATTATGTGTTATCAAAATAAATCTTATATAAAAATTTTATCCTATCAATTGCGATCTTTTCAATGTATTCATGCACTGATTCAGACATAATTATGTTCTATTCGGCGGCCTGGGGCCATGATATTGATAATATTGGCATTCTATCCTACCATTATAGAGTTTTCTTCTCCTGTCCGCTTTTTTACCGTATAATTGTTCAAATCCTTTGTAAGAAGTGATTATATATTTAGACCATGTTTCCATTTGATTAAAAACCCTACCCATGGTTTTATATAATTCCTCTACTTCCTTTTTCTTTCCTACACGCTCCCCGTAGGGAGGATTGGTTATAATGCATCCATATTCAAATCGAGATCTTAAATCCGCTACATCTAATTTTTGAAAATAGACATCCTCATCTACCATCGCCTCCCCGGCATGATACCTGGCTATACTCAATACCTCCCCGTCGATATCGGACCCATACACTCTTAGAGGCCGATCGTATTCAGCCAAGTCGTGAGTTTCTTTCCTTGCGTTTCTCCATGACTCTTTTGAGATGATACCCCAATCCTCGGACACAAAATTCCTATTCATTCCCGG
>JALNXC010000264.1 GCA_023230535.1 Alkaliphilus sp.
AGGCAGGATGAAATGCAACAGGAACCGTCCCCGATGCACCCGGTGCATTAAACGAGAAAAAAACGAGGGATGAATTATGAAACCTTTAGCGGATAGAATACGCCCTACAAATTTAGACGAAATAGTCGGCCAGGACCATGTTATAGGTAAAAATAAACTATTAAACAGACTCTTAGAATCTAATATGGTTCCTAATATGATCTTTTTCGGTCCCTCGGGAACGGGCAAAACCACTGTGGCCGATATAATAGCAAGGGCCTTTAACAAGAAATTTTTTAAACTGAACGGAACAAATGCAAACATTGACGATATCAAAAATATCATATCTCAAATCGGTACCTTCGGCACCATGAACGGTATCCTATTATATATAGACGAGTTGCACTATTTAACAAAGCGTCAACAGCAGCCCATACTTGAACATATAGAAAACGGGGATATAACCCTTATCGGAAGCACTACGGAAAACGTTAATTTTTCCATATTCAATGCCCTTTTGAGCAGATCCACAATCATAGAATTTAAAGCATTACATACGGATGATATAATTAAGGGATTAAAAAGGGCCCTGTCTCTGGAGAAAAAAAGGCTCGCTATAGAAATCACATACGAGGATAGTGCCCTAAATTATATAGCGGAAGTTGCCGGCGGGGATTTGAGGAGAGCCTTAAATACAATAGAACTGATAATAAATACATATGCTGTCTATAATCCCGATAAAATCAATATAGATATAGAAAAGGCCATGGAATGCTCCCAGAGCAAGATTACCCATTATGACAGGGATGGGGATAATCACTATAACCTGCTAAGTTTTTTTCAAAAGAGTATACGGGGTTCGGATGAACAGGCGTGTATTCATGCCCTTGCAAGGCTGATTAAAGGCGGGGATTTAAACTCTATCTGCAGGAGACTTTTGGTTATTGCGTCCGAAGATATAGGATTAGCATATCCACAGGCAATCTCTATAGTAAAAACCTGTACGGATTCCGCCCTGCAGCTTGGACTACCCGAAGCCAGAATACCCCTTGCCCAGGCTACCATACTGCTTGCTTCTTTACCTAAATCAAATTCGGCATATAGAGCAATCGATGCCGCCTTATCCGATTTAGATAAAATTGATGTGGGGCATATACCGTATAATCTATGCGATGCGCATTCAAATTCATTTATTAAAAATAAATCAGCCTATCTATATCCTCACGATTATCCGAATAGCTATGTAAAACAGCAGTACATGCCCGAAAATATCAAAGATAAGATTTATTATGAGCACGGGAATAACAAATTCGAACAATCTATCAAATCCTATTGGAGCAGAATTAAAAATAGGAAGTGATGTCCGGGACTCTTTCAGGGAATGCAACAGAAAATGCAACAGGGACGGTTCCTGGTGCATCACCCGGTGCATCATCACGAGAATGCAACAAGAACCGTCCCCGGTGCATCCCATCCTTAAAAAACTAAGCCTATTGATTTAAACCAATAGGCCTAATTTTTTTATCCCTGTTTTATTCAAAATCTTCATCTAGTGATCTTATGCATGGCACATGCGGTATATTTACCTGTGGCGGGAACAATGACGGAAATGCCGGGCATACTTCTCTTGCACTGACTTGTTGTTCACAGAAACCTGTGCTCAATACACATAATTGTACGGGTACCTTGATTTTTTTCTCACAAGTAATACATAATGCGACTGCTAAATCGGCTGTAACCTCTCCTGTTGTTGGGTTTATTTTAATATTGTTGGCAATTTGCTGAGGCCGCAATCTGGGGAAGAATGCAATATTACAAAACTCTGTAAATTGTGGTAAGAATGTTGAATCAAATACTGAAGGCATACATAATTCAAAGAAATTAGTTAATGTTTGATTCACCGGCATCCTTGCCCTGAGCGTTGCCCTGTGGGTTTTGCAGTCATTGTCTGTTGTATAATCAATATCCATTTCTACTGAGATACTGCCTGTTATATGAACCTCCTGTGATCCGAATACAGGGGTACCCCTTGACTTCCCATCACATTCCGAAGTATCTGCATAAATTAAATATTGTAGCAATCCGGCAGGTCCCGGCACTGTAACAGGGCTTCCCTTGCAGTCGGTAACAAATTGTGCACCTGACAATGTTGTTATTGGGGTAACTATCAAATTTCTAGAGTCATTAATGTTATCGGGATTAAAAAATTTTTTTGCCTTAATACCTCTTACCTTGGTAATTTTGGCTCCTGAACCGCATCTTGTCGGTAAACGTCCGAAAGATATCCTATTCCCTATCTGTAATCCCTGAAGATTAAATGTTACTCCATCATATACCTTATCTACAAATATACATTCTCCAACTACTCCGTCTAAGCATCCGTTAAAAGAGCAACCTGTATCGGAAATGCAGCATGATCTATCTATTGTAACTGTTTCTTCACACGGTTTTCTACATTTTTCCATTATCTTCACTCCTTTTCTATATTGTTCATAAGAATAAACTCCCAATTTAAATTCCTACTTACTTTACAATATGAAATAAGATTGATTTCGGTGCTACCGGACAGTAATCTTTTATATTTATTTTGCATATATTTAATAACAAACAGATGCCTCAAAACTTTACGCAATGTTTTTCTACCCTTAAAGATAAAAAACAGCTGTTTAAAACCATGGTTTCTAAAAAAATAGGAAGTGATATTATGGCCTTTATAAGCGGATATGAGTTTGTGGTCGAAAATAAATCCGGAATAATCTCTACTTTTTATTTAAACACACAAAGACATATCGAGTATATAACCTCGGACGAAAAACGCAGATGGAAGGAAAAAGGATTAGTGTTTAACCAAGCAACCGAAAAATTTCATTTGGATATCGATAGCAATGATAATATACATATTATAAGTTACAGTAAGAATGGGTGCCTGTATTATCATCAATATTTAGATGAGGCGTGGACAAATCATTTAATTTTTCACTATCCGACAGAACAAAGAATTGTTTATCCCTTAATAAAATATATAAACAATCAA
>JALNXC010000265.1 GCA_023230535.1 Alkaliphilus sp.
CGTTGGGGGGTTTATACATTGTGAGCGTATCCAGGGCCGTAGCCGCAACCTGAGGGAACATCGGCCCCGGAGTGGGTTTTGTCGGGCCCGCAAATAATTTTGGAGGATTCAGTTCCTTGAGTAAAGTGTTATTTTCATTTTTAATGTTATTAGGCAGATTGGAAATATTTACTTTAATTGCATTAATATTGCCGAAAAATTGGACCAGAGAAGTATAAACAGGTGCTTAAAGATGGTTTTTATTGCACCTCAGTCACTGTGAATATGGGGTGTTATTTATATGACATTAAATAAAGAATTGCTTATTGGAGATATTAAAAAAATACCCGGCTTAATTTTAGCTTTTGCAATCTGCGGTTACGGGACTATACAGATCAAGGTAGTCAATTTGGGGATGGAACCATGGGATACACTGGTTTTAGGTATAGACGACAGGACAGGTATGGGTTTTGGCAAAATAACTCAAATTGTAGGACTTGTTATAATACTCCTTTCTTTGATTGTTAAAATTTATCCGGGTATGGCTACCATTCTCAATATGTTTTTTATCGGATTTTTTGCGGATATAGTTTCTAAATTTGATATCGTATTGGTTCCGCAAAATTATTTTTTAAAGATAATAGTATTATTTTATGGTAATATTATATTAAATTATGGATTATACAGTTATCTGAAATATGAATTGGGAGCGGGCCCCAGGGACGGGTTGATGGTCGGTCTGGTCAAAATAACGGGCCTGGATGTCAGGTACGTAAAGACGGGTATAGAATTGATGGCTCTGGCGGTTGGATATCTGCTCGGAGGTGTTGTCGGAATCGGGACGATAATTTCAACTTTCATCGGCGGCTATATGTTGGATAAAATTTTTCAGTGGAAGGGTTTCAATCCCAAAAAAACTTGCCAGAGAAAATTGACAGATTACTTTATGTCGGATAAAGAAAAGATGTCTGTTGGAAAATAGATTATAGAGGGAGCAATATTACATGGGAAGAAATAAAAAGAGAGATAACAGAAGTACAAGAATATTCTTTATTGCGGCGATATTGATTGTTGTTATGTGTGTCGGATTTTTGTTTAAAAACAGGATAATGTTATTTTTTGATAAGGTGGTTGCAGGGGCTATGATTGAAAACGGAAATGATGATATGGATGACATAGATGAAAATATCCTTGCCGATGAGAAGGGCATGGATGATACGAATGATCATATGGATGATGATGACGAGGATGACGACATGGATGATGATAGCCCCGATCATACTAAAATTGACAGAGATGGCAAAAATCAAGATAAAGATGATACCGGATATGATGATGATGGTAAACGGCTCATAGAAGATCCTGATGATATTTTAGTCCTCGTAAATAAAACAAGATATTTGGATGCGGATTATAAACCTAATGATTTGGTAGTGCCTGATGTAAAATTTTCATTTGACGGGGAGCATGAAAAGAAGCATATGAGAAGAGAAGCAGCGGAAGCTTTGGAGGAATTTTTCGGACAAGCCCATGAAGAAGGCATATATATATTTGCACTTTCCGGATACAGATCCTACAATACGCAGAAATGGCTCTTTGAAAACCGGGCAAACAAGGTGGGAGAGGAAGAAGCCAATAAATTGATTGCAAGACCCGGTGAAAGCGAACATCAGACGGGGTTGGCCATGGACATAACGAGCCAGAGCGTCCAATTTGATTTAAAGACAAAATTCGGTGAAACAAAGGAAGGTGAGTGGGTGAGGGACAATGCTCATAGATTCGGTTTTATCATAAGATTTGCAAAGGATAAAGAGAATATCACAGGCTATAATTATGAACCCTGGCATATAAGATATGTGGGCAAAGAGGCGGCAAAAGATATATATGACAGGGGTATTGCTTTGGAAGAATATTTAAAATAACATAGAGAACATAAACTGTGTGATAATTGTCAAATACAGATCCTTCACTGCGTTCGGTATGACGAAAAGCAAGAAAAGTGCTTTTTCACATAGTCTGAGCATAAAATAGGTTTGGCAGACAAACCTGAAAAATGGAGGAATTAAATGGCAATAAAGATACCGATTATTTTTGAAGATAACCATCTGCTGGTTGTTGAGAAACCCCAAAATGTTTTATCACAGGGAGATAGAACAGGTGACCCCGATATGCTGACATTATTGAAGGAAGACATCAAAATTCGATATAATAAACCCGGCAATGTTTATCTCGGGTTAGTACACCGCCTGGATAGGCCTGTAGGGGGTGTTATGGTTTTTGCAAAAACTTCAAAAGCAGCATCCAGATTATCCGACCAGATACGCAGGGGGAAGTTTATAAAACGGTATATGGCGGTTATACATGGAAAACCCTATAAAAATAAGGATATCTTAGTACATCATCTATTAAAGGATAATAAAACAAACACGGTGTTTATAGTAGAAGAGAGTACCGAGGGGGCTAAAGAGGCAGTGTTGGACTATGAAATAGCCGGCACCATAGAGGATTTCAGTTTGGTAAAAATAAATTTACGCACGGGCAGGCCCCATCAAATTCGTGTACAGTTTTCCGCAATAGGGCATCCGATATATGGGGATCAGCGGTATAACTTAAAAGAGGATAATATAAAGGACCAAATAGCGCTTTGGTCCCATAAAATCACCTGTACCCACCCTACATTGAAAGAAGAAATAACATTTACCAGCCTGCCTATCAAAAGGAAACCCTGGACTTGGTTCTGATAATTATTAGAAGAAAAGTTCTGCATTTAATTGCGGGACTTTTTTGATAAAAAGTTTAATTACAATAAGTCAGAAGGTGAAGATATGAATTTGTTGAATATACGGAGCTTATCCGGAGGATATGATAAAATAAAGATAATAAAAGGAGTTTCCTTTCAGGTAGAGGAGGGAGAAATTGTAGGATTGATCGGCCCAAATGGTGCAGGTAAAACAACCATCATTAAAAGCATATTGGGTATATTGCCTTTGATTGACGGAG
>JALNXC010000266.1 GCA_023230535.1 Alkaliphilus sp.
AATATGGATTGACGGGGTTTTGTACAAATGCTTTCTCGGTCGCTTCCCTATCCCCCCAGTAACCCAGCCCAACCCCGGACCCGATCACACAGAGTTCTCCTATTTCTTCAACCTCTGCAATCTGATCTTTTTCGTTTAATATAATTATTCTCGTGTTTTTACATGCCCTCCCGATTGGAAGGGGATCCGAATCCTTAAAAGGCCTGTCCACAATATAGTATGAGCACACATCGGTTATCTCCATGGGCCCGTAAAGGTTTGCATAAAGACAATCGGGATACTCTTTTCTCCAAATATTCAGCTGCTTATTGGGCATTATTTCCCCGCAAAAAGCTACGGTCTTTAGAGACGGCAGTTTGTATTTTGACAAAACACCGGAATTCGCAATATTTATCATCACTGTAGGAACCCAGAAAATAGTGTTGATTTTATGCTCCTCTAAAAATTCCGGCAATTTTAGAGAAAACATCATGAGCACCTCGGGAATAATAACCATTTTTCCCCCGCACACCAGACAGCCGTAGATTTCAAATACGGAGTTGTCAAAATAAAACGGTGCCTGACTTGCCATAACAGTGTCCTCATCAAAAGAAAATGTCTCCACGACCCATTTTGCATAATCTATTACCCCGCGATGGGATATTGTACCCCCTTTCGGTTCACCGGTCGAACCTGAGGTGTACATAATATAAATAGGATCAGTGTCTATCACTCCCTGAATCTTCTTTTCAATAAGCGAAGCATCCGATTCGCCTTCGGAAATATCCTCATAAAGATACTTCTCAGCCCCTCTAAGATCTATCTCATCAAGATTTTTAATATGATCTTCATCGGTAATAATGGCTCCCGGCTTTAAACTGTTTATGATTTTTTGAAGCCTGATTAAAGGCATATTGTTATCAACGGGAACATAGGGGTTTCCGCTGTATAAAATCCCCATATAACTCACTATACACTTTACACTTTTAGGCATATAAACTATTACGGGAGAAACCGTTCCGTCGAATTCTACCTCTCTTAGAAGCCTGGTTCCGATAATCATGGCTCTTTCCCTCAACCGGGAAAAGCCGATACTTTCCCATTCGTCTTCATACCCTATTTTATCCCCATATTTTTCAGCGGCTCTGTCTAATAAAATTATTGCAGAATTCATAACATTCTCCCAATCATATGATTTTTTCAATCTGTTTTTTCAATATTTACAATACCGGCTTCACCGAATTTAGTGAATACGGTAGCATCGCCGTTTTTCGATTTCGTTACTATCCAACCCTCATCCCCGGTCATTGCATTTCCGGCAGCCTCCACCTGCATCATACCCCCATCCCGGAACCTTATCTTGGCACCGTTTTCCGTATGCACCAGCCCCACCGGTAAGTTTGATCTGTTTAAATGAAATTTTTCCGATTTCTTCCGGCTTATAGTTACTTCTTCCCCGACTCCCATATAGATTACATCGTCTTTTTGATACCAAACAGGGGATGTGGTACTCAGTTTCTTTCCCCTATATTTTTCACTCAAGACTATCTTTGCACCTACTGCTTTTTGATAATCTTCATCATATAAAGGAATGGTCCTATTTTTGATCTTAGGGACCAGAATTATTTTTTGCTCTTTTTTATCCATATTTTCAACAGTCACCGAAACATCCGTATTATATGATGCCGCTATAGCCTTGGCGTATTGTTTTTCAGTCACAAAATTATAATCATGATCCATTGCAAAGACAGATGCCTTCAGCACGTTCTTTTCCACATCTTTCGGCCTTTCATAAGAAAAATCACAGTGATAGTACATGCTCACAGGCAGGTCATATTTGGCCGAAATATCCCCCCACCCCTTCTGATCATATAGCATTGTACTTGTATTAAACACTATGAGTCTTTGGGGGTCCTCGGTTCCAAGCAAAAATGGAATACTGAGGGCTGTTTCCGCACTGCATTCGGGGGAGGCAACACTCCCGGAAGGTTTAAACCCCGAGCACCACAGAAGACCCGCTTTAAAACCATTTTCCAATGTCTGTGTTTCGCTTCCAACACTTGTGTGCCAGGTATGCTGATTAAAGCCTATACCGTCCGAAACCTTTACCCCGTATTTTTCCAAGGCATCAATATGCATAGCCAACTCATTTTCCTCATATTCCTCAGAAGCATTTACACCGGTATAAAAATGCATCCCCACATAATAATCATTTTCTTTCATAAACCGTATCTGCTGCGCTAAATTATCTCTAAAAGGGAAATATGCCGAATCAATAGGATACGCCAATCCGTATTCCAGTGATCCCACAATTAGGTCTTTAATTCCGTCCCCGTCTAAGTCGGCAAAAGTCGGTACACAGTTATTCCCGAATTTTAGATATCTGTTTCCCTTATAGTTTTTTTCTTTTCCTTCCATATATCCGTAAAATTTAAAATTGCGCCCGTCCCCGACAAACCTTCCTATATATCCATGGAAGGTTCCGATGACAAGGTCCTGTATTCCGTCATTATTTATATCTATAATATGGGGCGATAACCAATCGCCTTCTATGTTTTCCAAACCCTCTATTTCAATATCTGTTGCAGCGACGAAACCGAGATTTCCATTGTCCTTATTGCCGCAGTAAAATTCTATAACCTTTTCATTGCCGCCCACAACCAAGTCTGTTATCCCGTCCCCGTTTATATCTCCGATAGTAGGCAAGGCCTGTCCGGATATACCGGTTTCGATTAAAATCCCTCGACTTTCAAAAGTCAAATCGCCGTTCCCGGAAAACCAGTAAATATTTCCGTCCGAACTTCCGGAAATCAAATCTAAAACTCCGTCCCCATCTATATCAACCATAGCGGGAGCCGAATATCCCGGCACATTGATAGCTTTACCGCCGGAATCCGTCAATTTTACAGGTTCAAAAGTCTCATAATTGTCTCCCATCTTTTCACCTTGAAAATAATAAAAGTTCCCGTCCGAACCCCCGGCCATGATATCGAC
>JALNXC010000267.1 GCA_023230535.1 Alkaliphilus sp.
AGCGAGCTTTGCCAGAAACTTATTGTAGGAAATTCCGATAGATAAAGTCAACCCTGTTTTGTTCAGCACATTTTTCCTGATTTTTCTTGCCAACTTCAATGGGTCTATATCCAGATTTGAGATATCTAAATATGCCTCATCTATGGAAACCTGTTCAACCTGATTTGTAATACTATATAATATCCTTAAAACCTCGTTGGAAACCTCCTTATATCTATGCATCCTCACCGGAAGGAAATGACCTTTTGGACATAATTTTCTTGCCATAAATATAGGCATGGCAGATTTGACCCCATATTTTCTGGCTTCATAATTTGCGGTGGTAACTATTCCATGATTACTTTTTCCGCCAACTATTACGGGTTGTCCCTTCAATTTTGGATTATCCTGCTCTTCCACCGAGGCATAAAAGGCATCCATATCTAGATGAAGTATGTTTAATTCTTTCATATCAATCACTTCCCCATGTGCTGATTTAATTATACCATAATTATAAACAATAGCAGGGCATGGGCATATTGTTTCCGAAGGGAAGTTGGAGGCACCTAATTCTTGCTATGATCGGATTCGGCAGGGGTGGGGAAACCGACGGATAAACTAACAAAAGCTATAATTGTTATAGATGAGACAATAATGAAATACAAAGTAAATATACCTGTCCATTTAGATGAAACAATAAAAGGGTCAATCCCGAATTATTTATTCATTCAAGATTGACCCTGTATGTGTTAATACTACCTAATTGTCAAATAGGATATGGGGATATTAAACCATCCCTTATTTTGTAGCCGTATTTAAATTATTTCTTAATGATGTTATAAATTATCTGTGCTGCCTCCGCTCTTGTGGCCGTTGATTTTGGCCGGAGCCTATTGTTATCGCCTTGAACAATTCCCGACTCTACAAAGGATCTTATGGCTTCAATGGCATAGTTATCAATCTCATTTGTATCGCTGAATTCTTCAAGCTCTTTTACGCTGCTTCCGCTGTCATCCGGAAGTCTTCCCAGTTTGTCCATAATACGATAGAGAATTACAAACATTTCTTGCCGTGTTATTTTATTTTCAGGCAGATAACAATTATTACCTACGCCTAATACCAGTCCGAGCCTTTTGGCTGTTCCAAGATAATCAGTATAATATCTATTTCCTGCATCGAAGAAATTATCGGTAACTTGGGAATCAGGCTCAATATCATAAGAATTCATTGCCATGATTAAGAAATCGGCACGGGTTACATTGTTTCCCGGAGCAAATTTATTGTTTCCTATTCCGTTGATAATGCCATTTTCATATAGGTAATCGATGGCTTCTATAGCCCAAGCATTTCCTCTGTTCACATCAGTAAAATATTTAGATTGATCTTTTGAAATGATCAGTTCCTTGCTCTCATGGTGAAGCCTGTCCAGAGCCGTAACCGCATATTCCACTTTATCAAGGTCATAATTTCCTTTATCTATAAACTCTTGAAGGCCCTTATTGCTTTTTCTTACGGTTCCGATAAGTCCTGTAGCACTGTTATCGGAATTGATATCTATACTGTCACCTTTATTTATTCTATATATTGCATAGTATGCCGTGTTATTATCATTATCAATCCATGTTAATTTGTTGCCGTTAGAAAGGGTTTCCACCTTACCGCCGGTGGGGCTTTGCGGTGATATCCCGCCCTTCCAGTTCATAACTGGAATAAGGGCTTTTGTTGACCACAATTTATTTTGTATATTATTTACAACCTGCTGTTTATCCGCATCATAGAAATTTTTAAATCTGAACATGATGCTCCCCATAATTTCCGGCTTTTTAACATTGAATTTATGTTGTCTGGTAAATTCCTCTACAGCCTTATTGTTTTTGAAATATTCATCGGAATCGGAGTTTACTTTATACAAAGCCTGTCCGACGTATAGGTGTACATTTTTTCCTTTTACAACATTTGACCACCAGCTGATAATATTTCCATAAGGAACATGCGGATTAGCAAAGGAAAAATAAACCTGGGGCGCAATATAATCTATTATCTCTTCCTTTATCCACTTTTTGGTATCTGCGAAGGCCCTGTCATAGTTTGGTAAGCCGGCATTTGTATCTGATCCGTCCGGATGCCCGTCTTTTTTGTTTCCCCAAACAGCTGCAGGGCTTATACCGAATTTTACCCATGATTTTGCATTATTTATCTCTTTGGAAAGCTCCTTTATGAGCACATAGGTATTGTTTCTTCTCCAATCCCCTTTATTAGAGAACCTACCCGAATTATATCGCAGATAAGTGTCCTGGTCGTCTAATTCTCCCGCATATGCTTCATTATAGAAATAGTCATCAAAATGAATTCCGTCTATATCGTAATTCTCTACTACTTCCATCACTCTTCTCTTTACCCATTCTTTCACCTCCGGGATACCGGGGTCCACAACTAACTTTGAATGAGCAATTCCTATCCAATCCGGATGTTCCCTATATACACTCTTATTTATATTTAAAGATTGTACCGTAGCATCATCAGTATACATAGATATCCTGTAAGGATTAAACCAAGCATGTATTTCAAGATTGCGTTTATGGGTTTCTTCCACTGCAAATGCCAATGGGTCAAACCCGGGATTTTTACCGAAGGTTTTTGTAAGATAGCGGGACCAAGGCACTATTTCTGATTCATAAAACGCATCTCCCTCAGGACTTATCTGAAGAAAAATAGCATTCATGTTCATATCGACTGCCCTGTCCAAGATATTAACCAGTTCATTCTTGGTTCTTTGTATTCGCTCGTTGTCATTTTCAATATTCATAACTTCCGTTGACGGCCAATCCAGGTTTAATGTCGTTGAAACCCAAGCCCCTCTGAGATGTCTTTTAACTATGGGCATGTTCTCAGGCAAATATTCTTCATAGGGCTTCCAAGGTTCTGTTGCAAAACTGCGTACAGGTGTTGCAACCAATAGCAAAACCATAGCCAAGCAAAATATGATAAGCCTG
>JALNXC010000268.1 GCA_023230535.1 Alkaliphilus sp.
AAATCGCCTCCGGAAGCATGGTCTGGAGTATTGTCCTGTTTTCATCCGGAATATATAATTTTACCAGTCCGGCTCCCATCCGATAAGCCGCTTTTGCTGCCAAATACGCCGCTCCTCCCATATTTACGGCACCGGCAATCACTAAAATTTTTCCGTATGTCCCCTTGTGTGAATTGCTGCGCCTTTTGGGTATCTTTTCTAAATCATCTTCGGTATAGGAATATACATGGGGGTACTCCCCCTCAAATCCGATATCGGTGATTCCTATGTCTTTCGCCTTTACTATTCCGGCATATTCCGAACCCGGATATAGAACCAGTCCGACTTTTTTGTATGCAAATGTCGCTGTTCTTTTCGCCCTTATGGCAACTCCCAAAACTTTCCCCGTATCTGCCGAAATTCCCGACGGGATATCCACAGCAAAGATATCGGCCTCCGCCTCGTTCATCGTCTCGATTATCTGTGCATATTTTCCCCTGACCGATTTTGATATACCTACACCGAATATAGCGTCAATTATGGTCGTGTATCCGTCAAAATTGAAATCAAAATCATTATGAATTTTCATGCCGTAATTCTGCACAATCTGCATCTGTTGCTCAGTTGACGGAGTACATTTATTTTCATCTCCTACAAATAGGATGGTCACATCCACACTTTTTAAATATAGGAGCCTGGCCATCGCAAAACCGTCGCCGCCGTTGTTGCCGTTTCCGCAGACAATAACGACCCTTTTCAAATCAAACATTCCTTCATATAATTCTTCCACAGCGCTGAGCGCCGCTTTTTCCATCAGCACCATTCCGGGTACTCCTATTTTGTTGATTATAGAAGCATCACATCTTTTCATTTCACTGCTGCTCAGTAAATATTCCATTTTATTTCTCCTCTCTTATGACCTAATTCGATTTGATGCACCAGGAACCGTCCCCAGTGCATTCCAGTGCATCCTCAGTGCATTCGATATATTTTAAAAGCCACCTTGCTGCATCTTCCAACATATTTGTAGTTACGACATGACCTAAAAACGGATACTCCGTCATTTTTATTTTTGTTTTATCCTCATACAGAGATTTTATTTTATTATAAAAAACCTGTTGCGGTATTTTGGATACCACATTATCTTCGGCACCATGCAATATGAGCAATGGCCTATCGACTAATTTATGCAGATTATTTATCGGGTCCAACAGACTTACCTTTATGGCAAGGTCCTCTCCCTCAGCCGTATCGGTAGTTAATTTTTTTAAAAATATTTCATTAGACATCTTCCAATTTAAAGATCCGTTTAATATCACTGAAGTTTTGACGTTTTTATTATGAGTAAATATCCCGGCGGAAGTAAATCCTCCCATGGAGTGGCCCGTCACTGCAATATTATTGGGATCTGTATCATATTTATCTATCAGTTCTTCTGCCAAAGTATAAAATTCATCCATATTATTTAAAATTACTCCCCAAAAATATTTAGCCGCACTGTCGGGATCATCATAATCTATAGGATTTCTCTCCCCATGATATATTGCATCCGGAATTATTACCTGATATCCCAGATTTGACAGTATAAAACCCCTGAATCTCTGATTCTCTTTAGCGGAGCTCCAACCGTGATAAAATACTATTGTAGGAAGCGGCTTGCTTTTCCACCCGGGAATGAACCTTATACATGGTATCCCTCTGATGCTTACATTCTCCTCTATTATATTTCCGTTATTTGATAGATAAGGCATATGGCACCTCCATTTTTTATTAGATAAAACCGAATATGAAGAACGAGATTCTTCACTTGTGTTCAGAATGACATCCACGGTTTTGCCGTCCTAAGACGGACAATATGAGAGATACCCGCGAAGGATCTCAATAAACTTATCATTCATATTCATGGCTATGACAGTATATAAAATCATCTCTATAGCTATTTTACACTATTTTGGTTAATTTTTCATAATATTTTAGAAATTAAAGTTAATACTAACATAGAAAGGGTAATTTTAGAAATAAAGATGGGACAATTTGGACAGGAAAATGAATAAATTGTACAGGAGAATGAGAGATGGATAAAAAATATTTTAAACCGGATGATAAAATCCTAAAGGAAAGGCTAACACCTATACAATATGAAGTCACACAGAACAATGCTACGGAAAGGCCGTTTTCCAGTGAATATAACGATAATGACGAGGAAGGAATATATGTGGACATAGCCTCGGGGGAGCCCTTATTCAGCTCAAAACATAAATTTGATGCGGGCTGCGGATGGCCCAGTTTTTCGGAACCCATAGAGAACAATAATGTTATTGAAAAAAAAGATACCAGCCATGGTATGCTAAGAACCGAAGTCCGAAGCAAACAGGGAGATTCGCATTTAGGACATGTATTCGATGACGGACCGAGGAACATGGGCGGGCTCAGATATTGCATAAACGGCGCTGCCCTTAAATTTATCAGAAGGGGAGATTTAGAAAAAGAAGGCTACGGAGAATATTTAAAAATATTTGAACAATAAAAATAATTTAAAAGGAGCCGGACCCTGGAAATTTATTTATTTAAAATAAATTCCCCTGCCTGGCTCCATATAAGATACATAATAGTTAAGTGCCGCAAAAAGACTTCATACCAATTCTTCACCTGCACTGATGGACGGCCGTATAATATACATAATGATTAAGTGCCGCAAAAAGTCCGATAGGGTTCGGCCGCCGGCTCAGGCACTTTGGAATATTCAATCTGCTCCGGGGAATGAGCATACGGCTCCGAAAGAGCATCAAGAAATCGTTCCATAACACTGTAGTCTCCCCGTTCTACCGCAGCCTCCAATGCTTCCTCCACTCTATGATTTCGGGGAATCAATGCAGGATTTGAATCCTTCATAAGCTGATGGGATAAATCCCTCGATTCTTCCTGCCTATCAAGTCTGGCTTGCCAAAGATCATGCCATTGTAAAAATTCATCAGATTTAAACAA
>JALNXC010000269.1 GCA_023230535.1 Alkaliphilus sp.
GTATTGTAATTTGCCGTCATTATGAATCAATGTAAATTCCGATACTGCGTAATTATCTACAGTTGTTACACAGCGCGGGTTTTTACATTGAAATAATCCCTTCACTTTTTGAGGGATTTTGACCTTTGTTTTAGAAATAATTTTACTATTTTTTATTATATTGATTGTTGCGCCCTGGTCGATAAGTCCTAAAATGTCCATATTTATATCCGTATAATCCTGTATTTTTATAATATCTTTTCTGCCTAGGACATTACTGTCTACATTCATCAATAAAACTACGGGAGTATCCAATTTATCCAATCTCAATTTATTAAAAATTTTAAGCCCATTACCTGTTTTAATATGGTCTATCACTATACCTTGTGTGATTCCGGGTACCTTAAGCATCAATAATCCCTCCCTAATAATAGTGCCATAAGCGCCATTCTTGCAAATACGCCGAGACTTGCCTGTTCAAAATATTTTGCTCTGGGGTCCTTATCTACCTCGTAATCTATTTCATTGACTCGGGGCAACGGATGCATCAGGAGCAGATCCTTTCTGGCATATTTGAGCTTCTCCGGAGTCAAAACATAACTGCCCTTCAGTTTGATGTATTCATCTTCGCTGAAAAATCTTTCTTTTTGGATTCTGGTCATATATAGCACATTTACATAATCCATATATTCTTCCAAGGATGTGGTTTCAAGAATTCTGACATTATGTTTTTTCATAATATCATTTTTTAAATAATACGGTATTCTCAATTCGGATGGTGATATCAGTACAAATTCCGTATTCGGATATCTGCTCAATGTCTTGAGCAGGGAATGAACCGATCTTCCGAATAACAGGTCTCCGCATATGGCAATTTTAATATCTTTAATATCATTTTTATAATATTTTATGGTTAATAAATCGGTTAGAGTTTGGGTGGGGTGTTGATGGCCGCCATCACCACCATTTATGACGGGAATTGTGGAATACTGCGATGCGAGAAGGGGTGCCCCCTCTCTTGGGTGGCGCATTACAATGATATGAGCATAATTATTTAAAACTCTTATGGTATCTGCAATATTTTCTCCTTTTTTTACAGAACTGGTTTCAGCATCTGAAAAACCGATTATGGCTCCGCCCATTCGGAGCATGGCGGATTCAAAACTTAAACGTGTTCTGGTGCTGGGTTCATAAAATAATGTAGCCAGGATTTTACCCTTACATAGATTGCTGAATTTTTCGGTATTTGCCTTCATTTCAAGAGCCAGGTCGATTATCAGGTTTAATTCGTCAACTGACAAATCACTTGCATCTATAATATGTTTACCCTGCAGTTTCATTTTATTTCCTCCTCGTATAATCAAGTTATAGTTTAAAGGCAAAATAAATAACCTCATTGGTCTCATATAATAACCAAAGAGGTTAGAAATTGAACCTAGAGTAATAGTAGATAAATACGTCATACTTAAGGTTATACCTGATTTGATCCTTTTTGGTCTCACAGTACCAATTTAAAGGCTTATTCTTTTTAAAAAATATATCATGAAAATAGTTATAAGTCAATATTTTTTTAAGGTCTGTAAAAGTATTGCACATAATGTAAAGGAAAAGTTATTTATTTGTAGAATATCAATTATAACAACATATTTTTATAAATTGCTTATAGTACAGAACGGTATGAAGGGATGTTTGGTTGATGGATATAAATCTGTTGGAAAAAGTGTATACATTCTTGATAGAGAATATAGGAATGCCAAATTTAAACGTACATACAAAAAATATAAATTTAATCCCATTGTCAAACATAGATTATAGAGATAAGATCAGTGGTGCAATAATAGGGTTGTCTATCGGGGATGTCTTTGGGGGCATGTGGAAAAGACAAAGGTTAAAAGAAGTAGAGCATATCACTTATTTTTTAAAAGATGGGAGAAATACTAATTTTTTAAAGGGCACGGAACAGACGGAAGCTGCTATTCTATTTGCAGAATCTCTGATTATCAATCAATGTTTTAATCCTAAAGATTTAGCCAATAGATTTATTCGAAATCCAATTTTAATGAAGGATAAGATAATCAAACAATTTGCTGTGAACTATAAAAACAATAAAGCGGAATGGTATAACAGCGGAGTGGTATCGTTGGAAAATAGTTGTGTACTCAGGTGCATACCGGCTGCACTGATAAGTTATGGAGACTTCACGGTATTAAAGCTGATCGCATCAATTCAAACTATTATTACCCATATAGAGGAGACGGCTATCGCTGCAAGTATTGCGTTTTCTACAGCTATAGCATATTTGTTAAACATACCCCCCTTTTCCTTGCAGAGTGAGGAAGAACGGAAAAAATTTGTTGATATTGTAAGAAAAAGTATAAGGGGTATAGAGACTAAAGTACATACCGTGGGAAAGAATAACGAGGTTGCCAATCTATATATAATGGTTAATCGCATACTGAGGGAATGGATCAAGGGTGATCTTTCCGTTAAACAAATAGTAGAACAATGGGGTTGCAGCAACAATGTGTTGGAATCTATCCCTTTGTCATTGTATATTTTTTTAAAAAATCCTAACGATTGTGAAAAGATATTGAAAGAATGCCTAAATGTTAGAGAAAATGGTACAATAACAGCTATGGTTTTATCTCTGTTAGGGGCATATTTAGGGTTGAACAATATTCCTAAGGTATATGTCAATAAAATAGATACAAACAAGGAAATTTTAGTTTTATCCAATAGATTGTTTGAACTTTCTTTAAAAAACAAGAATAATAATCCTTATAGAAGGATGCGAGACCAAATAGAGATGGAACGTTCGCAGGATGAATTAGACAAACTGTTATGGTTGGCAATTAAACATAACAAGACAGAGGAATATGAAACAGCGATCAAATATTTTGAGGAGCTCATAGCAAAAAGTCCGGAATTTAAGAAAAATGAGAGGGTGAAGCTGCATATTATAGAATCTTACGAAGGAAGAGGCA
>JALNXC010000270.1 GCA_023230535.1 Alkaliphilus sp.
GTTTCAGTATTATCTTTTTCCAATGTGATTGATAGGCGTTCGTCCTCACCTAACAATTCTTTTATTTCAACATCCGAACCATAACCCAGTGCTCTTAAAAGTATTGTAATAGGCTGTTTACGTGTACGGTCAATCCTTACGGATACAACCTCTTTCGAATCTGTTTCGTACTCCAGCCATGCCCCTCTGTTGGGGATTACAGTAGCAGAAAAGAGCTGTTTCCCGGTTTTATCGAATTCTTTTTTATAATAAACGCCCGGCGAACGGACAAGCTGGCTCACTATAACCCTTTCTGCCCCATTGATAATAAATGTGCCTGTTTTGGTCATCAAAGGAAAGTCTCCCATAAAGACTTCTTGCTCTTTAACTTCTCCGGTCGACCTATTTATAAGCCTCACCTTCACTTTTAACGGTGCTGCATATGTGACATCTCTTTCTTTTGAATCTTCAACATTGTATTTGGGTTTTTCATCGAGTGAATAGTCAACAAACTCTAGGATAAGGTTTCCTGTATAGTCTTCAATAGGTGAAACATCATTGAAAACCTCCTTCAGTCCCTCGTTTAGGAACCAACGATAGGATTCGTTTTGTAATTCGATAAGATTAGGCATTTCCAGAACTTCATCTATCTGAGAATAGCTCATTCTGATCTTTTTGCCGAGTTGGACAGGATGTGGCATCATATAATTCACCCCTTGTAATATTAAAATTCCATATTATCTTTACAAAACATAAAATTTTTATAATAAAAATACCCAAAGCTTTTTATCGCTTTTGGTCTATTTTCCATACACAACCATCTTTTATACTATTGCCTTTTTGTTTCCTTTTATACTATCTTTAAAACAACAAAAAATCCGTCTAATTATATTACACCGATTCATAGAGCATTAAAAGATTCTTTGATTTGATTGGATATTCTCAAGCATTTTAAAATTTCAAATTACCTCCTCGGTTATATTCTATGATACTGTTAAATAGCTTGACAATAAAATATGGTATGCAATTAATAAGTTTATCATATGGTTTTTTACCTGTCAACACTTTTTTTATTTTTTATTTCCACCTTTTATTGCCACATTGCTCTAATAGCCTTCAAATCAGTATTATATCATGAATTATTGGAGTAAAATTATTATTGAGCCCATTTTAAACCCCTGTGATTATTACATTTCGTCACATAGCAATTTGCTTTTTATTAAAATATTCAAAACTTCTAAATAAAAATACAAAAGGAGCGGTCCAAGATCGCTGAAAAAAAATCCTAGTAACATAATTCAGATTTTTTTCAGCAGTCTCAAACCGTCCCCCATATTCGATTTCTTTAATATTATTGAAGTGATACGGTAGCTCCGGCTTCTTCTAATTTAGCTTTGATCTGCTCCGCTTCTTCCTTATCCACTCCCTCTTTAACTGCCTTCGGAGCACTGTCTACAACGTCTTTAGCTTCTTTCAGCCCCAAACTTGTTATCTCCCTGACTATTTTAATTACGGCAATCTTTGATTGACCGGCTTCTTCAATCACAACATCAAATTCAGTCTGTTCTTCTTCAACTTCTCCGCCGGCTGCCGCTCCGCCAACTACCACGGGAGCTGATGCCGATACTCCAAATTTTTCTTCTGCTGCTTTAACCAACTCGTTTAATTCCAATACTTTCATATTTTCAATAGCTTCTAAAATTTCTTCGATTGTCATTATAAGCACCTCTACCTTTCTATTTAATATTTTCATTTAATCTTTTATGCGTTCTCAGTTTATGCTTCGTTCCCTACTTCGTTTTTATCGATCATTGCTTTCAATAAGTAAACAAAGTTTGACATAGGAGCCTTCAAGCTGCCAAGAAGTTTTGCAATGAGCTCTTCTCTTGATGGTATGAGAGCAAATTCCTTGAGCCTTCCTTCATCATAAAATACACCTTCCACAAATCCTACCTTAAGCTCCAGGTTCTTATGGGTTTTTGCAAAATCATTAGCTACCTTAGCGGCAGCCACCGGATCTTCATAGCTGAATAAAATTGCATTAGGACCCACTAATTCATCTACAAGTTCATCCATACCCGCATTTTTGGCAGCCATTTTGGTCAGAGTATTTTTATAAACCTTATACTCAAGATTTTGTTCCCTGCATTGCCTTCTGAATTCCGTAACCTCCCCTACCTTTAAACCTCTATAATCTACCACAACAGTCGCTACGGACCTTTGAAATTTATCAGTGATTTCGGTCACTATTTTCTTTTTAGCATCAATCGCACTTGCCACTGGGGAAAACACCTCCTTTATGGTCATTTGTTTATTTTGCCGTTCGACCTTAATTTAGCCTACAAAATAAGGCCCCGCTTGCCTTTCCGGACATAACGAGACCTTTGATTTTATTCATTCAAAGCCTCGGTAGGATATTTAAGCATCGGCACCTACTGTCTACGGCAAAATATTCAGATTTATTTCCTTCGTTCGTATAGATTTGACTCCAACGGTTCTTCCGGATTTTTAATCCATTATTCTGGCCGGATTGATTTTAATCCCGGGGCCCATTGTCGTTGTAACTGTAACACTTCTTAAATATTGTCCCTTGCTGGCTGCGGGTTTCGCTTTTATAACAGCATCCATGAGTGTTCTGAAGTTGTCTATCAGTTTATCATTTTCGAATGAAACCTTGCCGATGGGCACATGTATAATATTGGCTTTATCCAACCTATATTCGACCTTTCCGGCCTTGATCTCTTTAATTGCTCTTTCTAAATCAAATGTCACTGTTCCTGATTTAGGATTTGGCATTAAACCTTTCGGCCCGAGCAATCTGCCCAGCCTGCCTACAACACTCATCATATCAGGGGTTGCAACTACTACATCAAAATCAAACCAGTTTTCTCCCTGGATTTTTTCCATTAATTCTTCCCCGCCTACATAGTCCGCTCCTGCGGCTTCGGCTTCGGTTATTTTTTCACCCTTTGCGAA
>JALNXC010000271.1 GCA_023230535.1 Alkaliphilus sp.
AAACCACGGAGACAGACGGATACAATGCCGTGCAGGTGGGCTATGAGGATGTCAAGGAAAAAACTCTCAATAAGCCGCAAAAAGGCCATCTTAACAGGGCGGGGGTCACTCCGAGGAGAACATTGAGGGAATTCAGAGTGGAAGGCACTGAGGAATTTACTGTCGGTCAGGAGTTAAAAGCGGATCTTTTTGAAGTGGGAGATAGGGTTGATGCTTCCGGAACTTCCAAGGGAAAAGGTTTTCAGGGTAATATCAAGAGGCATAATCAAGCTAAAGGGCCCATGAGTCATGGTTCCAGATATCACAGAGGTCCGGGTGCTATGGCGGCGGCAGCTTCCCCGGGGAAAGTATTTAAAGGTAAGAAATTGCCGGGACAGATGGGTAATAAAAAGACAACCGTCAAAAATCTTGAAGTTGTCAAGGTAGATGTTGAAAGAAACCTGTTAATTGTAAAAGGTGCGGTCCCGGGACCGAGAAAAAGTTTGGTGACGATCAGTGAAAGCACGAAGCAGGATAAATAATCCGGCAAGGGGAAGGAGGGGCCAAAATGCCTAAAGTGACCATATATAATATTTCAGGAGATCAGGTCGGTGAAATTGAACTGAGTGATGATGTATTTGGAATAGAAATAAATGAGAATGCGATGTATGAGGTTGTAAAAAATCAATTAGCAAATAAAAGACAGGGAACCCAATCGACAAAGACCAGGGCCGAGGTGAGAGGCGGAGGAAGAAAACCTTGGAGACAAAAAGGAACGGGTAGAGCGCGTGTAGGTAGCAGTCGTTCTCCGTTGTGGATTGGCGGCGGTGTTTCATTTGCACCAAAACCCAGGGATTACAGCTACAGGCTCCCTAAGAAAATAAGAAAATTAGCCATGAAATCCGCACTGACTTCAAAAGTAAACAATGATGAAATTATAGTGTTGGATGGATTAAATATATCAGCCCCAAGGACAAAAGAGATGGTAAACATTTTGAACAATTTAAATGCGGATAAAAAAGCCCTCATAGTGATGGATGAAAAAAACGATGCGGTTATCAAATCCGCAAGAAATATTCCGGGGGTTAAGACGACATCGGTCAATACATTGAATGTATATGATATTTTAAAATATGATAAATTTATTATCACAAAAGATGCTGTTCAAAAAGTGGAGGAGGTGTACGCATAATGACAAATCCACATGATATTATCATAAGGCCGATAATTACCGAAGACAGTATGAACGAGATGGCGAACAAAAAATATACATTTGTTGTCGATAGAAGAGCTAATAAGGTTGAAGTCAAGCGGGCCGTTGAGGAGATATTTGATGTAGAGGTAGAGAAAGTAAATACCATGAACATGATGGGTAAAGTAAAAAGAATGGGCAGGAATCAAGGAAAACGCGCCGACTGGAAAAAGGCTATCGTAAAGCTGACGCCGGAAAGCAAAGAGATTGAATTTTTCGAAGGTATGTAATTATATAAATTAAAATAAGAAGGAGGGAAGCCGAAATGTCTATAAAAAAATTAAAACCTACTTCACCGGCCAGGAGGCAAATGACAGTCCTGTCTTTTGAGGAAATAACCACAACAGAACCGGAAAAGTCATTGCTGAAACCTCTTAAGAAGAGCGGTGGTAGGAATGTACATGGAAGAACAACCGTACGCCACAGAGGCGGCGGACAAAAGAGGCATTATAGAGTTATTGATTTTAAGAGAAATAAAGATGGAATACCGGCAAAGGTTGCGAGCATAGAATATGATCCGAACAGATCGGCTAACATTGCACTGCTTCATTATGTCGATGGAGAAAAAAGATATATTATCGCTCCGCACCGTATAAAGGTAGGAGACATGTTGGAATCCGGCCCCAATGCGGACATTAAAATAGGTAATGCACTGCCGCTCATAAATATACCTGTCGGTACACATATTCATAATATAGAGATGAAACCGGGGAAAGGCGGTCAGCTTGTCAGGTCGGCGGGCAATACCGCTCAGTTGATGGCGAAGGAAGGCAAGTATGCCTTGGTCAGATTACCGTCCGGAGAGGTCAGATATATTTTATCAAGCTGCAAAGCGACGATAGGCCAGGTCGGTAATTTAGACCACGAAAATATCACTATCGGAAAAGCGGGTAAAAGTAGATACTTGGGCAGAAGGCCTGCAGTAAGAGGTTCTGCTAAGAACCCTGCGGACCATCCGCACGGCGGGGGAGAAGGTAAGGCTCCTATCGGGATGCCGGCTCCTGTCACACCATGGGGCAAACCTACTATTGGTTTTAAAACTCGTGATAAAAAGAAAGAATCGAATAAATTTATTGTATCAAGGAGAAAGAAATAAGAGGGCTTCTTGAATGGTAAGTTATTGAAGGGAGGAAAAGTAATGAGTAGATCGTCTAAAAAAGGACCTTTTGTTCATGGGGGGCTTCTCAGGAAAATAGAAGAGATGAACGAAAAAAACGAAAAAAGAGTGATCAAAACATGGTCTAGGGCGTCCACAATTTTCCCGCAAATGATCGGTCATACAATTGCTGTTCATGACGGAAGAAGGCATATTCCCGTATATGTTACAGAGGACATGGTAGGGCATAAACTTGGGGAATTTGCTTTAACGAGAACTTATAGAGGGCACGGAGATATCGAAAGAACAACTCGAAGAAAACAAAAAGAAGACATTTAAGTTTTTTGTTGAGGAAGGAGGTAGTTGTTGTGGAAGCGAGGGCAATCGCTAGGTATGTAAGAATTGCGCCTAGGAAGGTACAATCAGTAGCTGATCTGGTGAGGGGTAAAAAAGTTGACGAAGCGTTGGCAATTTTGAAATATACCCCAAGAACAGCGGCTTCGGTTATCGAAAAGCTTGTAAAATCCGCTGTGGCGAATGCTGAAAATAATCACGGTATGGATACGGATAGTCTATACATTTATGAAATATATGCGAATCAGGGTTCTACAAT
>JALNXC010000272.1 GCA_023230535.1 Alkaliphilus sp.
CTCTATCGCATTCTTCCCAAACTTCGTCTAATAACCGATGCATTTTGTTAAATGCAGCCGTCCCATCCCCGGATTGCAGATCAAATGCAATTTCAGAGTTCTGATTTGCAAACATCTGATCCCACATTCTAATCATCGGATATGGCGGAGACGTTACAATCAAGTTAATTAATCCGTTTTCAATGGTAGCCAAATTTTTGCTATTTCTAACTATTATCTCGTGCCTTGTCATGCCATTACTCCTCATCTCATTCGATAATTTTTCCGTCTTGAGGCTCAAAATACTGCCTATGTCATATCCTTAACTCCTTGCAAACGGCATTAATTTTTATATTTGTAACAGTATTTCTTTTTATTTCCGCCAAGAAGTTTTGAAGAATTTGTCCGATTCTCCCCGTAAATTCATACACTCTTACTCCACAGCGCAAACATAGCACTTTGATTTGTTCGGATGTCGCTGTTCAGATCCCCCTTTACACAGCTGATATTATATATTATTTGATTGCAATTGTCAATTTTACAATGGATACAATACAATGGATACAATTCTATAATAGATACAATGTTTTTTAAAAATGAAAGAAATACTTTTTCACGGAGCTTGATGTCCCCTGTTTAGGGGCTTGACAGTTTTTAGAAAATTGTGTATATTATAGCACATAGTTTTATGGAAAATTGGAGAGTGAAGCAGATGGTAAATATTAAACAAATTTGTATTATAGGTCTTGGCTTGATGGGGGGCTCCTTTGCACTTGCATTAAAAAATAGGGGTTTTAAAGGAATAATAGTAGGCTATGATATATCTAAGGATTGCGTAGAAGAAGCACTATCGGCACAGGCGATAGATAAGGCGGCAGATAATCCGAAAGAGGCGGTCATCAATTCGGATGTTGTAATTATAGCTGTTCCCGTGAGCAGATATGAAACTATATTGAAAGAAATAAGTGAATTTTTATGTCCGGGCTGCATAGTTACGGATTTGGGCAGTGTAAAGGTGCAGGCGCTTCAAATAGTTAATAAATTACTACCGAAGCATGTATATTTTGTGGGCGGACATCCTATGACGGGTTCTGAAAGGGAAGGATTTAAAGCGGCGGATCCGTTTTTATATGAAAATGCATATTATTTTTTAACTCCTGGGGAAGATACACCTGTTCATGCGCTAAAAACCGTAGAACATATGGCAAAAAATTTGGGGGCTTATGCCGTACATCTTTCTCCGAAAGAACATGATTTGATTGTCGCCCGGATAAGTCATTTGCCTCACATAATAGCCATAACTTTGGTAAATTTTATTGACAGAAGTAAAGGTATATCCTATTTACCATTTGTAGGAGGCGGTTTCAGGGATACAACGAGGATTGCATCCGGAAATCCCAACATGTGGAAAGATATTTTATTTGCTAACAAAAAAGAGATAATAAAGGGCATAGAATCTTTTCAATCACTTTTGAACGAGTTTAAATGTTATTTAGAACATGGAAAGAATGAACAAACTATCCAATTTCTCAGAAATGCAAAATCAATACGGGATAGTATTCCTTACTATAGGCGGGATTATATGTCTACCCTTTTTGAAGTTATAGTATCCATCGAGGATAAACCGGGTACTATCGCGGAGCTTACTCAACTGATCAGCTCCAATAATATTAATATCAAGCAAATAGAGATACTTCATTCAAGGCAAAATGAGGGCGGGGCGCTTCGCTTGGCTTTTGAAAGTGAAAAAGACCAAAACTTTGTTCTGAAGATTCTTGAACAAAATGGGTTTCATAATATATGTCCCATGACTTAGCCCAAATCAGAAGTGAAAAGTAAGAAATAAAAAATCGGAATACCGGAAATAATGAGGTATTCCAAGTACAATAAATACCGGATACATGTGGCTTAACAGTAGCATGATAATAATTTTAAAATAAGGGAGAGATAATATATGAAATTGGGGTATTTGGGTCCGAAGGGGTCTTACAGTTATGAGGCTGCCGGGATTTATGCCGCATATGCCGATCTTATTCCTATTGCAAGTTTTTATGAAATAATACAAGCTGTGGAAAAAGGAGATATTGATGAAGGGATATTGCCAATCGAAAATTCTACCGAAGGAGCGGTAACCTTTGTGATGGACGGGCTTTTAAAAACAGGAGAAGCCAAAATTATAGGGGAGCTGGTACTGCCTATCCGTCACAATCTTGTAAGTTTAAGCGATGATATTGAAGAAATTGATTATATATATTCTCATCCGCAGGCTTTTGAACAATGTAGGGGATATTTCAGGAGATATATTCCGGGGGCTTCGTTAATTTCTTGCGAGAGCACTTCCTTAGCATGTGCCAAAGCAAAAAAGAAGGGTAAAGGTTTTGCTGCTATTGCAAACAACGAGGCGGCCTTGATTTATAATTTAAATGTACTGAGATCTAATATTCAGGATAATTTTTTAAACCAAACAAGATTTGTTATTATAGGTAAAAAACCGGGTTTAGAATGTCATCATTGTAAGACATCTATTGCTTTTACTCTGCCGGATGACAGGCCCGGGGTCTTGTATAAGGTATTAAAAGAATTTGCCGACAGAGACATAAATTTGACAAGGATTGAGTCAAGGCCTGCTAAAACTGAAATCGGCAAATATATTTTTTATATTGATTTTATAGGAACACCGAAAAGTAATATTGTAGGGGAGACATTATATGAAATTAAAAATATGACTGTGTTTTTAAAAATATTAGGCACATATCCTACGGAATGCAGGTAAAAACACCATTGTAGGGGCAGACCCGTGTGTCTACCTATTAGAGGTCAGAAATCGGAGGCCGGGGTTCCGGAGTTATAGAAGGCCAGGCACACCGGCAAACTGATATCCGGCTTCTAAATAGTAGGGGCAGACCCGTGTGTCTGCCCTTTATGTGCGTGCAACAGGAACCGTCCCCGGTGCACTC
>JALNXC010000273.1 GCA_023230535.1 Alkaliphilus sp.
AAAATACTTTCAATATTCTCCACAAATTGATCTGAGTTATCGAGTTTATCAAATTGTTCTGTTTTAATAATGTTTAGTTTTTTAATTAGGTCGTAAATTTTTTCTCCAAACACTGTTCCTAAATTCAAATAAATGAAACCAAGTTTTCTAATCTTATTAGATACATGCGATGAAACATCTTTGCATACTATAATTGGCATCACCTTCCTAGTACCCGTACTAACACTTGTTAATTCTCAAATTTAAATCGTAAAAATGTACTAATTTTTATCAAACAAAACAATGTGAGAAGAATTTGAATACTATCATAATTTGAGAAGAATTTATCACTTTAATATAGTATTAAAATTATGTTAAAATTTGCATTAGGAGGTGTTCCTAATGCAAATAGTATTTTATACAGATAGTCCTGCTTTAGATTTTTCACAAATGAATGAAAAGGCCTTTCCATCTGCTCCTGAGAAATGTCCCTTTGCGGATTGCGCTATGCCTGTGAATTTAAAAAAACATGGCTATTACAAACGGTTTTTCATCAGCAAAGATTTTTCAGGGGTTTTGTTCATTAGAAGATATATTTGCCCTGTTTGCGGGAGAACAGTTTCAATGTTGCCGTTCTTTTGCATCCGGTATTTTCAATACTCGGCTATTGACATTTTAAATATATTATATGAGCTTTATGCAAGTGGAATATCGCTTGAAAAATTAATTAAAAAGGTAAAACATGATTTCCCGTTTATAGAACGTAGGCATATTAATTATTATAGAAAAAGATTAGTTGCAAATCGGCAATTAATTCAATATGGGTTAAATCTGATATCTCCGGGTTTTATCCAAGCAGGAGAAATCCCGGAGAATCAGCAATGGGCCAAAATTTTCCTTCAAGAAGTCTACAGCATACATCCCCATGTATTTCTTGTCGACTTTTCAAATATAACCGGAAAATCATTTATGACCTCTCAAAATATCATAGCATAAATATCCGTTTAAATAAATACCCTCTGACATTTTAATCTTGCAACACTACATTCCCGGTTACAGTTCACACCCAAACTCAAAAATAAATTAATTTGTAATCAGAAATAATTAATAGAAATCACTAGTGTTCAACAAATGGTTTTTTAATCCATTGACAAAACTCATTATCCTATATTTTCATTATTTACCTTAAATTTAGACATGAAAATAGCCAGTAACCTTTGGTTTAATATAATTATCCAAACAACAATAACCAAGGGGGCTACTGACTATGAATAATTATATCAAAATTTTTGACAAATTTATAGACACTATTAATTGGAACTTATTAAAAATTTCAACATATAAACTAAACACTGATTATTTAATAGCTTCTAACCATCTTAAAGCTTTAGTATATTTTCATATAGCTGAACTTAAAAGTTTAAGAGATATAAGCGATTTTATGGAATCTAATTCGGATTTAAAAGAAACAATCAAAGGTGTTAGTCTTGCTTCTTTGTCTAATTACAACAATAATATTGATTTTAATGTCTTCATACCGGTTATGCAAGATATAATTAATAGGGCAATGGCACACATAACAGTTTCTGAAAGAATTAAAAAATTAGGCAGTATAAAGTTAATTGATTCTTCAACTGTTAGCATGGCTTTAACTTATTTTAAATGGGCTGAATTTAGAAGCACCAAAGCCGGAATTAAGTTAAATGCAAAATTTGATTTAGGTAAAGGTATCCCTGAAACGATTATTATATCAAATGCTAAGACCCATGATATAGGCAAATTAGATAATCTTACCCGGGATACAGATTGCATATACGTCTTTGATAAAGGTTATGTTGATTATAAAAAATTCGATATCCTTACCAATCAAAATAAGAAGTTCGTTACCAGGCTAAAAAACAATGCTGTTATTAGCGATATTGAAGAACTTGAAATTTCATATTCTGAGGAACCGCTTCTAGATGCTGATACCCAAATTACATCAGATAAAATTGTCTACCTTGGTAACCAATACATTAACAGGACTAAAGAAAGATACAGGATTGTTAACATAACTGATTCCAAGGGTAAAGAGCTAATTTTTGTGACAAATATATTTGATTTAACAAGTGAGGAAATTGCTTGGTTGTATAAAAAACGTTGGGAAATAGAATTATTTTTTAAATGGATTAAGCAAAATTTGAAAATCAAAAAATTTATAGGCCACAGCTTAAATGCTGTAATGATTCAAATAATTACAGCTATTATTACCTTTATCATTCTTAGATTAATTCAAAATGAAATTTCTAAACCTTATGGATTACTAAAAATAAAACGACTGATCAAGTATTCTCTGACTAAATTGCTAAACCCTACTAAATTTAGTTGGGAAGTGTGGCTCAGTGGCTAGTGAGCATTGAATATAACTCCATAATGTTCCAAACTATCGTCTAAGGGGTAAGTATACCCTTTTTTAACAGAATATTTTACCATACTATGATTTGCATCAATAATTTTAATAATCAATCAAAACTTTTAAAAGTCAATGTTAATGTTTTCTAAATATTGAACACTAGTGATCAATTATATTGTTTAGATCATTTACACCTACACTGACAAGAACAGGGGGGATTAGATATATAATCTTTTTTACATATCTGTCTTTAAAATCTAAAATATATTTGAACGTCTTCAACACCAAAAGTTTCAAAATAGAGAAAACAAATGCTAGAACAACAAGTTAAGAAGTAACGGGCAATAAATGACGGATAGGCGATACACAACAGGGATCGGGGGGACCGGGGGGACTGGTACAGAGTCCCGTAAATAGTGTTAAGGGACGATGACCCTGTATACATTTCCCATATTCCCATTTTATAGTTCAAAAAAAGCCACTGTGCCTGACTTCCCGGTCTT
>JALNXC010000274.1 GCA_023230535.1 Alkaliphilus sp.
AACCGTGAACGCCATTCTGAGCACCTTATTCTATCATTCTGAGCGCCTTATTCTGTCATTCTGAGCGCAAGCGAAGAATCCCTGTTTATTTTTTCATTTATCGCAGCATAAACAATATGTACGAATTCTAAAGGGGGACAAATTTTGGAAAAGGCAATTGTAATTAAAAATTTATCAAAAAAATACAAAAACAATCGCGGAGTACAAGATATCAATTTGGAAGTCGGCAGGGGCGAAATATTCGGCTTTTTGGGTCCCAACGGGGCGGGGAAGACCACCGTCATAAAAATTATGGCAGGCCTTATGAAACCTGACAAAGGCAATATCAGAATAAACGGTTATGATATTTCGGAAGAATATGAAAAAGCAATGAAAAATGTGGGCTGTATTATAGAAAATGTGGTTCAGTTTCCTTACTTAACAGCTTATGAAAACATGAAATTACGCGGTAGATTTTATGCGGGCGTTGACGATGCACAAATCGACAAAGCATTGGAGATTACAGGACTTATTAAATATAAGGATGAAAAGATAAAAAATTATTCCCTGGGGATGAAACAGAGGTTAGGTATTGCCATAGCAATTTTACCAAACCCTGATACCATAATTTTGGATGAGCCCTTTAACGGGTTAGATGTGGAGGGGATGGTTGAAATGAGGAAATTAATCCGTAGGCTATCAAGAGAAAAAAACACAGCATTCTTTATATCCAGCCATCTAATCCATGATGTAGAACTTGTATGTGATAAGGTTGGGATTATATACGATGGAAACCTTTTAGCCATTAATAATACACAGGATATTCTGAAAAACTACTCATCCTTGGAAAATTATTATTTAAGTGAGGTTGATCCGAATGGAAATTCTTAGGGCAGTTTATATAAATGAAATAACCAAAATATCGAAAAAGAAAAAACTGATCGTATCAATGATATTTTCTGTTTTATTTGTTATAGGGGCAGCAATTGTGGTATATTCGTTAAATAATTTTGCGGGTATACGTGTAACGGGGAGCTCGGAATTCTCCATAATGGTTTTGACGGTTTCAATATATTCTATTTTACCGCTTTTCACTGCATTTATTTGTATAGATATGTTTGCCGGTGAATTTTTTGATAATACGATTAAATTTACTCTTACCGGGCCCGCATCAAGAATTAAAATATTTCTGGGGAAAATCCTTACAATTGCTACTTTTATAGCCGGTAATTTGTTTTTTGTTATGGTTCTATCAACTATTGCTTCATTGTTTATCAACAGAAATATACCAAATCTCTTTAAAATATCAATATCTTATATCATGGCATTTATACCGGTTTTTATATTTGCATTGGTAGTTGTGTTGATTTCTAATTTAGCAAAGGGAACAACATCCGCTTTTATGTTCTCTATCTTTATGTTTTTAGTATTCAACGGTTTAAATTTGGTATTTCCGCAGACCAGAAGTTTTTTATTTACGTCTACCTTTGACTGGTATAGATTGATTTTAGGAAGTTATATAAATTTTAGCAAGATTTTTAGGGTATTTTTAATCTTGCTGGGTTACTGTATAATGTTAATTGCGGCAGGCTATTACCTATTTGAAAAAAGAGATATTTAGGATGATTATATGAAATTGAAGCAAAGATTTTTAACACAAAATATATTGATTCTCGTAAGTACGATTCTTATCACAGCTTGTTTCGGTTTTCTGTATAATTATTTTCATAATTTATTAAATGAATCCCATACTGCTAAAGGTCCGGGGCATACAGCCGTTGTTGTGATGAAGGACGGCAACATTATATATAATAGCGAAGAATTTACTATACTTATGGTCAAAGAGATGTTGATGAATCTTGAGATTAAAAATAACTATTATGAATATGAGAATAACAATTATAGAATCAATGTTAAAAATTTTACCGTAGAGGATGGCAGTGATTATAAAGTGATAACCCTCAATAAAGTTATAGATACCTTTAGTTATTATAAAGGGCTATCTATTTTTGTTTTTACAATTTTTTTAATGGTTTTCATCATTGCCGGTATGATTATACAGAGGCAAAATATGAAAAATATTATAACTCCAATCACCGACCTGACAAAAGATATGGAGAAATTAAGGATTGGCGAACTTGAAACAGCAATTACGGATAACGGATATGGGGAAATTAAAGAACTTTCAGCTGCCATTGAGCAGCTGCGCCTTCAGTTAAAAAACTCTATATATTATCGGCAAAGGATCGATGAAAACAGAAAATTTTTAATATCAAGCATTTCACATGATCTTAAGACTCCCGTAACATCTATAAGGGGGTATATAGACGGGGTTTTAGACGGGATTGCAGACACTGATGAGAAGAAACAATATTATTTATCAAAAGCTATTGAAAAAACAAGGGTTATAAATACAATGATTGAAGACCTATTATTGTATTCCAAACTCGATTTAAATCAAATGATATTTGAAAAGGATGAGGTTTCTATTGCAGAATACATAAAAAATCGCATCGAAGATAATTTAGAAGGTTTTGCACATGAAGGTAAAAAGATAGTTTTTGAGGATAACCTTTCAACTATATTCTCTGTCATAATAGATACCGAAAAATTCAAGCGAGTGGTTCAAAATATCATGGATAATGCTAAGAGAAGTATCGAAAAAGAGACAGGCCAACTCAGGGTAATATTAAGGGAAACAAATTCCTCAGTCATAATTGAATTTAAAGATAATGGGAAAGGGATTGCCGAGGAGGATCTGCCCTATGTTTTTGAAAGATTTTATAAAGCCGACGCTGCAAGAGAGATCAAGGATTCATCCGGCTTAGGCCTTGCAATTGCAAAGCAAATTGTCGAGGGGTTAGGGGGGCGGATATGGGC
>JALNXC010000275.1 GCA_023230535.1 Alkaliphilus sp.
GAATTTGTCGTGATGCCGGATAAAGATGACATCCTTGCGGGAAAGATTAAACCGGATTTACCTTCCCTTGATATTTATTATACTGCCGAAGAATTTATACAGCATATGCAAAATATTGTTCGATTGATGGATGATAATAATAACTATTATTTTCGCCCTTTATTTGAGAGCCCTTTTAAAAATCTTATCATATCTTCGTTTGATGACGGGCTGTCCTTTATCACCAAAACGGAAAAACCTATCACGGTTTTCCTGCTTGAAAATAAATTAATGAGCAAGTTTTTTACGAAATATTTAAATAATCTCCACCGGGAAATTGAACCCGGTACCTACCATAAAGAAAATATTCGAACACAATTAATGGAATATATTGAATTAATAAAACAAAAGGCAAAAAAGCAACAAAATAATATATAGATTTTTATGTTTAAGTTTTGACGACAGCCACCAATGAACATTGAACTTGATAGCAATAAGCCTAATAATATAAATTCTTATGTTTAAGTTTCGGTGACAGCCACTCCGGTGCACCCCAAGAAGCATATACTTCCCTATGCTTTCAAATTGACAGTTGCATTGTTGTCTTCTCTGTAAATAACAGATTTACCTTCCCCTTTGCCCTTAGCTTCGTATAAGGCTTTATCCGCTTTTGCAAATAACTCTTCATATGTGCTTTCCCCTTTTAAAAATGCTATTCCGCAACTAACTGAAATATGAAAACCTCTGTTTATTTCTTGAATAACCCTATTCAGCTGTTGACATTTTAATTGAACCAAATCGATCATAGGAACATTTTTCATATATACACAAAATTCATCTCCGCCGATACGTCCAATAATATCGTTTTGTCTGAAAGTAACCCCTAAGCCTTTGCTTACATTTTTCAACACCATGTCCCCTGTCAAATGTCCGTATGTATCATTAATATATTTAAATTTATCGCAATCTATCGCTATTAAAACATCTACTTCATATTTATCCTTAGTTTTTATACTTTCATTTATAAATTCTTTAACGGTCGCAGCATTATACAAACCTGTAAGCCCATCCTTTTCTGATTTTGTAACAAGCCTCTTTTTTTCTCTTATCTCTTCACTGATATCGACCATTTTTCCGACAATAAAGTCCAATTTCCCTTTTTTATCAAACATATTTAAAGCGATTGATTTGAATATTCCTGTCTCACCATAGGCAAGAGGAAGCCTTATTTCCGATATGTTTCCATCCAGATTATTGTTTAATAATGTGTTTTTTAACATGTTACTTGCTTCCTTTAGTTGCTTCGGAGTCCCAAATAATTGAGTATATTTTTTAGATAACTCTAAATGATTTGTTTTAACAAAATATTCATATAAATATTCATTTGAAATTTGAGATAACATCTCATTTATTTTGTTTTGTGTCTTGAGCCTCTTATTTGAACGAACATTTGAAACAACACTAAATGATAATATACTTATTGCCAAAAAAATGATACCGAATATCCACTTGCCATAAGCATCTATCACCATCGAAAAAGTAATCTTTCTATCAACCTGTGAAGCAACATCTAAAATCAAGGTTTGCATTTTATTTTCATCGATTGCGTCAATTGCCTTGTTAATGATAGATAATAATACTTCATCTTCTTTGGGAAAACCTATACAATATTCTCTTGACTCCTTTCCCTTTGGTATTGTGACTATATTTTTATAACCGTTTTGTAACATGTAAAACGCCACAGAATATGCATTTCCATATCCATAGTCAGCCTCTCCGGCTTCTACGGCATCCATTGTCCCTTCTCTTGTATCATAATAAATTATATTTTCTTCCCTTACTCCTTCAGGTAAATCGGCGCCTTTAAAAGCGGCGTATACTTTGTCCTCTAATTCATTAGGATCTAATGAAGAATTAATATACAGTATCGTTTCGCTTTTTAGATACGATTGTGATAAAACCATTTCGGCAGGTGCATGATGATATGTTACGCCAAACAATATATCAGAATTACTTTTAAAAGCCTTTTCAATAGAATCATATAATCTATATTCAAAAATAAGTCCTGTCATATCTGCTATTTTATCAAGTACACTTACGGCAATCCCTTTTATTTCACCTTTTGAATCAATATAATGAAGGGGTGCTCCTCCATCGACAGATACCGCTTTTATTACAATTTTCTTAGCTATATAATCCTTCTCTTCTTGCGTTAAATTTAATTCGGGTTCTGCAAATACGGAAACATTTATATTTATAATGGTAAATGTAGTAATAGTCATAAACATTATTCTTTTTAACATTTTTTTATCCTCTTTTTAATTTCATGTTTTATGGCTGTCTCTTTCATAGTAACACCATCTTTTTCCTTATTTCAACAATTTATTTTAATTAAATTTTGTTATACAGATTTTCGTTATGACTGTTAAATTTAAAGTAATATTCTTTCTCTACCCGATTAGACCTTAAACAGGACCTCACACGCCACGTCGGCTAATTGACGACATTTCTGTTTAACCAAATTAACTGAAAGAATGTCTTTCATATATATACAAAATTCATCTCCACCGATACGTCCAATAATATCATTGTGTACACTTAAACCAATTGATTTAAATGTTTCTGTTTTGCCATTAGAATCTGACGTCAGACTGTGTGAAAAAGCACTTTTCTTACTTTTTATTATCCTGAGTAAACGCGAAGGAGAAGGGCCTAATTATTTTTCAGTGGTGACTTAACACTATTTGTCAGTTAAAGTTTATTGACTTATAGCATAATTGCTATATAATTTAAGTATGATTAGGAAGTATGTTGAAAAATGAGAACAGAGATCCCCATCTTTAACACTTGTGCGATAGA
>JALNXC010000276.1 GCA_023230535.1 Alkaliphilus sp.
AGTTATGAGGGGAATAAACAGCTTTTAGGTGAGAAAAAAGCCAGGGAATTGTTTGAAAAGGATGATAGGCTAAACCTCAAGTATGTCAGGTTAAATAAATATAATCCGGAAGATAGCGAAAAGATGATTTTAACACCGGTATATACCTATGCTCCGAAAGAAAGTGATAAAATAGATGCCGTTACCGGGAAATTATTATCCCATGATGAGTTATATAATTGGGGTTATATTGTCGGCGGATATGGTCTCGGTAGTGACGACCGGGCGATGATGAAAGAAATGTCTTCATTGAATGGCGGGGCAGAAACAATACCGGAGGAAGGCGTTATTTCAAAAGAAAAAGCGGAACGGGCAGTTATGGAAGTGCTCAAGGATAATGTAGATTTAGATGATATTAAATTGAACAATACCGGCTATATAAATTATTATGCCGGGATTAAAGGCAAGTTTTGGACATTGTATTGGTATTCTAAAGAAGGGGACAAATACGTAAGTGCAGCGGTAGATGCCGAAGATGGCAAAGTGTTAGAAATTTCATACAGTAAAAATGAATATATGCCAATTGTAAGGACAAAAGGTTCTGAAGATACCGAGGAATTTAAAAAAATAGCCGCGGACTGTGCAAGCCTTGCAGAAGAAAAAATTCAAAAAATGTTCCCGGGAGTTAGAGAACAGCTACAATTAGAAATAGATCAAAATACAGTTAAGGATGAAAGCAGAGTCAGCATATCAAGTTCCAGGTATATAGGCAAAATTCCTTTTGAAGATAACTATGTAAGAATGGATATAAATACGGATACAAAAGAAATCACTAATTTAAATTATAGATGGTATGAGGTGGAAGTACAAAAACCTAAATCCATATTGAGCAGCAAGGATGTACATCGGATTTTTTATGATGAGGTAGGAATCGAAAAGTATTTAGTGCAGTTGAAAGATTTAGATAAATATGAAAAAGAAGGTTTAGAATTACCTATAAAAGAGCTATTGCCCGTATATTCAATAAAAAGTTTTGGCTTTAGTTATGTTGATGGGGCAACCGGTAAGTTTTTAGATTTTTCCGGGGAGGAGTTTGTAGAGGAGAGAAAAGAACCGATTCAGTTTAAGGACCTAGACGGTTATGAATATGATAAAGATATTTTATTCATGGACAAAATGGGGATATTGAAGGTAGAGGATGAATTTTTTAAACCGAACGAAACTTTATTACGTAAAGATGCGCTCAAGTGGATAGTGGAAATAGGTTGGACTAATAAGGCATATAATGTAGACAGGTATTACAAAGAATCCGATAAGGATTATTTTAAAGATATTTCAAAAGACAATCCTTATTATAAGTATATCGAAGCCGGAATGGAGTCCGGTATCATCGATGAGGGGGATTATTTTAAACCGGACGAAAAAATTTCTAAAATGGAATTAACAAAGTGGATTATAAATGCAATGAAACAAAAGGAATTAGCTAAGTACTTCGTCATCTTCCAATCGCCTTATAAAGATAAAGAGGTGATAGAGGCGGAAGATATTGGTTATACAGCTTTGGCAAAATATTATAATATATTTGGCGACAAGGATATTGAAGTTGAATTTATACCTGATGCAGATTTAGAAAGAGGTAGATTTATTCACTATATGTATCAATTTATAAAAAACTAAAGGTGCCAAGGGGTACCAAGGGGACGTTTCGTTTGTCATCAAAAAGGTGTCTGCTGCCCTGCCAAGGGGACGTTAAAAAGGTGTCAACCGAAACGTCCCCTTGGCACCCTATTTATCATTCCATTGCGACGAGCTCCAGTCTTTCTACACCTTCAACGGTTTCTATTTCACAGATCATGGTTTCTATTTTTTTATCTATATGAGTAATATCAAATACCATATTTACGCTAGCGACATTGTTGACAGGTGGTTCCTGATTAATAGTAAGAATATTACAATTGTTACGAGATATTATCTGTAGTACATTAGATAACACCCCGGTCTTATGGCTCAATAAAAAAGATAGTGCAACTTTTCTTCCAACAGGCCCGTCCGTAAGCGAATGTACATAATCCTTATATTTGTAAAATGCACTTCTACTAATTCCAACTTCTCTTACGGCTTCCGTTACACTTTTAACTTTTCTCCTTTTTAATAATTCTTTTGCTTCGACAACTTTTTCAAATATATCAGGCAATATTTCTTTGTCTATTATTAAGAAACTACTATTTCCCATTTATTAATCTACCCCCTTGTAACAATAGCTCCATTAACCTCTGTACAAAGTTTTTTAAATGTCCAATGTTCTTTTAAATTTTTTATCATATTTGCAATGGCGGACTCTATTACAATTTCATTTTTATCTGTAATAGCTATTATTGTAGGGCCGGCACCGCTCAAAAAGGCTCCTTTTACCTGTAAATTATCAAGTTCTTCCATTATGGTATCATACTCATAAATTAAGGCCCCCCTGTATTTTTGATGTAACTTGTCCTTTATAGAAACATTTAACAAGTCCAAATTACCGCTAAAGAAGGATGCCATCATCAATGCTACACGACCTATATTAAAAGTAGCATCCTTAAAGGGAATCTGTCTCGGAAGTACTGATCGTGCCTCGGAAGTTGAGAGTGTAAAATCAGGTATCAGGGCGTAAAAATCAACAGAATCATTCAAAGGTATTTTACTGAAATACACCTCATCATTATCATACACCGATACAATCATTCCGCCAAATAAAGCGGGTGCGATGTTATCAGGATGGCCTTCTATTTGTGTAGCGATCTTTAATACTTGTGATTTTGTCAGCCGTGCATCAGCCATTTCGTTAGCACCCATTATACCGGCCAATATACAA
>JALNXC010000277.1 GCA_023230535.1 Alkaliphilus sp.
ATTTCTTTATCAAATGCCCTGAAAGTGTCACATTCGATATACTTGTTTATATCCCATTTTTCCAAATATCCTTCTACGTTTAATATTCTTTCTGTTTTATCTGCCAGTATATCGAAAGCCTTGCCATCTACGGCATGATTCATAAAATTGCTGACAAAAACTATGCTATCGGATTTTCTGGAGGATATGTATTCTTGCCATGTTATAGGCAGATTTTCTTCCAAACTGTAACTTAAATGAGTTGTAAGAAACATAATCATAAGTTTTTCCAAGGATTTTTCTTCATATGTATAACCATATCTTTTTTCCGCCAAATCCCAAAAAACATCTAAATCACCAAAGCCTTCAATCGCCTCGAAGCATTTGTTTTTTCCCTCAATTCCTTCAACCAAGGCCTTTTTTACAACTTGTTCAAAATCAGCCACAGGCAATTTGCATAAGACAGATAAAACCGCTATATCAATCTTTTCTTCGGTAGAGTTATCCATATGGAAAGAAGCAAATTTTTTATATCGTTCTTTATTATCAAAAAATTTCAAGTATTTTTTAAAGACACCTCGCAATGAAGGATCCTTTACTCCAAAATCTCTCATGATTAAAGTAGCTTTGTCTGTAGAAAAATCCACACTGTATTTAAGTGTATCCAGCAACCAATTATCTCTGGGATTTGGCTTTGGTAAAGGAGAATATAAAAGATAATTGGATCCCGTATCTTCTTTTTCTAATATATATTTAACATAAAAGGCATTGTTATCGGCAAGTTTGAGTATTTTTGCATTGTCAAGATTAAGCCTATCGATATCTTTTATAAACTCGCCATCCCCATCATACCAAAAAACAATATTCCTCTTTTTTCCTTCAACAGGTCCTTTATTAAAATAATTTTCTTCTAACAGTTTTTTTACCTCTACTAAATTCATACATAATCACCTGCTCTTTCCCTGCAATCCCTTCTATCAAAAGCAGTATAGGCAAATTTTGCCCACACTGGTTTTTTTCAAATTCGCATTCTTTAATCAGCCGCAGTTGTTGCAAATTTTGCAATAACTGAATTTGGTATCAGCTCACCTTCATTAAATATGTTCTTTCACCGCTTCCATCCCATTGTTTTCCTGAATGGAGCAGCAGTAATATATCCTTGAAATATATATAAGTAACGCGATAGATTCGCCACCTGTATACATAAACTAACCTTAAAACTCAGCTTCTTTTGTTTTCAATATATAGCTCTAATTATTGATTAGTTTTCTTAAAGCATTTACAGTATCTTCATAGGTAATATCTTCCGCATATGAATAGTTTTTTGAATACTTTATCCATCTAGCCCCCAGTATTTCACTCGATTCAATGGCCTTTATCCTATTTTGAATATTATCAAATATATGTGTTGTCTTTCGATGTTTAACTGTATTTTCCAGTGCTTCAACAAATACTGATTTATCAAATTCTTGGGTATTAGCAAGTATGTAAATATCATAAAAATCCCTCGGCCTAGTATTTAATTCTCCCCTTTGTAATATCGTTTCTGCCTTTTCAGCAAGGACAGTTTCTATATTATAAGCCCATACACCAATGGTGCCTTCTTCAAAAATCATTTTTAAAAAATAGAATACCTCTTTTGGGGTAATGACATCTCCTGCTGTTATATCGATTGATAGCGAAGTAACAATAGTATCATAATCTGCTTTTATTCCCACCCTATAGCCACCATACATATCATCATCCCGTATTGGTTCAATTCCGGTAATAAGAAAATTTACATCATCATTGATTCTAATATTACAAATTTCTGTAATAGCTTTTTCCAATGAATCTACGGTTATAGGATAGTTTTTAATTGTAGCATCCATATCCATTGTGGAGCGATTATCAATTCCCACAATGGCAGCTATTAGCATACCACCTTTTAGAATAAAATTATTTCTATAATCAGATTTAGATAGTCTTTCAAGAAATCTTTCAAACATATAGTTCTGCAATATAACTTGGGCCGACATATCTTTTTCTTTTGCCAAATTCCTAATCTTTGCCTTTAAACTCATAGCTTTTCTACTCATAGAAGTACCTCCATATAGGTATTTAGTATTTTTTCTACATTAAGTTTTCTTGCATATTTTAAAAGCAAAATAGAATCTAATTGTTTATTCTTTGCTACTCTTTTTAAAGCATTACTAAATATTTGAACATCAACTCGATTTCTACTTCTTAATATATCACAGATTGTTCTTTCAACATTATATACCCTTATGGTATTCCCAAAGGATGTTTTCCCTTCTATAACACCCATTGTGTGTAGACCCTTTTTTATATAATAAATTTTAAATCTTTCACTTATATTACTTACAACTTTATATCCACTTGGTACAGTTGCCGAATATTCAAAAGGTATTCTATCTGACAATTCATGCAAAAAAAGGGCTGTTTCATGAGAGTAGATTAAATTGGGATATTTTTTTTGCATTATATACATTTCATCTTCTAATAAATCGGACAATACATAAACACCTCTGCCTATTCGTTCGATTTTGCCTTCAGCAACCATCATAGATAAATAAACCCTTGGGATATTATTTTGATCTAAATCTGAACTTAATAAAGATCCGTTTTGTTCGTTTATTATCTTTTCTATTCTTTTAACATATTCCATAAATTTCACCTTCTCATTTTACATATATACTTATATTGTATGTAAAGTAAGTATATTTGTAAAGATGAATTATTATAAACCAAGCTAATAACAAATATAGCCGAAGTAAACCAGATCGTTAAAAATCCAATGCCTGTTAGAAATCTCGTCCTGTTATCGTCTTTTCCCTTGACAAGGAAAGCATCC
>JALNXC010000278.1 GCA_023230535.1 Alkaliphilus sp.
TGAGCCGGCCGAAAATCTAAATATAAGGACCGGTCTGATAAATCTTACGGAAAATACTATCAGGGATAATAGCAGATTTTTTGAAAATAAGAAGAATATGCCTACAAAGGCTATCTCCATGGGTATAGTTTCTATTATGAAGGCTAAAAAAATTATATTGCTCGCAAGTGGAGAAAATAAGGCCGAGGCCATCAAAAATATGACAAACGGCTACATAAACACGAACCATCCGGCCTCCATATTACAAGCTCATAGGGATTGTATATTAATCATAGATAAGGATGCCGCAAAACTAATTAAATGATTATATAAAAACAAAACACCTTCCCGTAACAATTTGATTGAGCAGGGGGTGTTTATATGATATTGCATGAATGGTCTAAAATAAGGTAGAATGAATATATAGTAATTTATTATGGGAGGTAAGCATGGGGATCAAACAATTAAAAGATATCAATAGAAACTATATAAGCCAAAATTTTGAACTCACAGTCCTGATAGGTGATGTCAAAGTAAAAGTAGCAAGGAACGGCAAACGCTTTGCCGATATTACCATACAGGATGCTTCAAAGATGATAGAAGCTAAATATTGGGATTATGAAGATAATGAGGAGTTTATAAATTCAATAGGGGCGGAGGATGCCGTAAATATAAAGGCTGTCGTGGGGGAATATCAAGGCCAAATTCAGGTTACTATTAAACATATTGAAAAAGCCGTTATGGACAGTGTAGATATTACGAATCTTATACCAACCAGTACCTGGAATTTAGACACTATGAAGAACGGGCTGGAGTTTTTTTATAGAAAGGTGCATACTCCCTATATGAAAAAGTTACTTGATAAAATGATTTTTTCCGAAGATTACTTTGAGGCATTTTCCACTCATCCTGCGGCGAGGCGGGTTCATCATAATTATTATCATGGGTTACTTCAACATACCCTGGAGGTGTTAAAATTTTCTTATACGGTAGCTGTTACAAAGCAGTTGTCCGAGAGACAAAAAGAACGATTGATAGTCATGGCGATGCTTCACGATTGGGCAAAGATCATAGAGTATAAATCACTTCCAAATGTCGGTTTTACAGAAAAAGGTGTTATGTTAGGCCATGTGTTTTTAGGTGCTCATAATACTCTGAATGCTATCGATGAAATCGAGGGTTTTAATCAAGATGATAAGCTGATCATTATAAATGGTATTTTAAGCCATCATGGCTGTTTGGAATTTGGTTCCCCTGTACTGCCAAAAACGGTAGAGGCTCAAATATTGCATCAGGCGGATAAAATGTCCGGGGATGTAGAGAGCATAATAACATTTATATCGGAGCAGGGAGATGAAGAAGATGCTTTTACAAATAAACTTTGGAACATGGGGACAAATTATTATAAAAGAGGTATAGATTAACAATAGTTCAATAATACTTTAACAGCAGTTCGAGGGGGCTAACAATGAAAAAAATGATTTCTTGGAATGTCAATGGAATAAGGGCTAATGTCAAAAAAGGGTTTTTAGATTATTTTAAAAAGGTAGATGCGCATATACTTTGTATTCAGGAAAGTAAAGTACAGGCGGGGCAGATTGATTTGGAACTTGAGGGCTATTATCAATATTGGAACTATGCGAAAAAAAAGGGTTATTCCGGCACCGCTATTTTTACTAAACAGGAACCTATGGCAGTATCATACGGGTTAGGTATAGAAGAACATGATAATGAAGGCAGGGTTATTACATTAGAATTCGAAGATTTTTATATGGTGAACGTATATACCCCGAATTCTCAGCGGGGATTGGCAAGATTAGAATACAGAATGCGGTGGGAGGATTCCTTTAGGGAATATATAGAAGATCTCGATAAAAAGAAATCTGTAATTATATGCGGAGATTTAAATGTTGCCCATAAAGAAATAGATCTTAAAAATCCTGAATCTAACAGAAAAAACGCAGGTTTTAGTGATGAGGAAAGAGAAAAATTTACTCGGTTTTTACAGAGCGGATTTATAGATACGTATAGATATTTTTATCCCGATAAAGAAGGAGCCTATACCTGGTGGACATATATGTTTAATGCCAGGGAAAACAATGTAGGGTGGAGGATAGACTATTTTTGTGTTTCCGAAAGGTTAAAAGACAGATTAGTGAGTGCCGACATACATTCGGATATACCGGGCTCTGATCATTGTCCTGTTGAGTTGGTAATAAAATAGATATTTTGATTGAGGCATAAACATAGTGGAGCCGAAAAAACATTGGAATCATAATATGACATAGTGTAAAATGGTTGTAAGAAACGATAAAAATTTGAGTGACGACAGATAAAGCGAGGTATATGAATGGAAATAGGATTTGATCATGAAAAATATTTAGAGGAACAATCAAAATATATTTTGGAGAGAGTAAACAGGTATGATAAACTGTATCTGGAATTTGGGGGAAAACTTTTGTCCGATCTCCATGCAAAGAGGGTCTTGCCGGGTTTTGATGAAAATGCAAAGGTGAAATTATTGCAGAGATTAAGAGATAAAGCGGAAGTGATTATTTGTGTGTATGCCGGAGATATTGAGAGAAATAAAATAAGGGGAGATTTCGGCATAACCTATGATATGGAAACCCTGAGGTTGATTGATGATTTGAGAGCTTACGAGCTTGATGTAAATAGTGTCGTTATAACCAGATATAGCGGACAATTTGCAACCAATGTTTTTATCAATAAACTCGAGCGAAGGGGTGTAAAGGTATACATACACAAAAGCACTAAGGGGTACCCTACCGATGTAGATACAATTGTAAGCGATGAGGGATACGGTGTAAACCCGTATATAACAACGACA
>JALNXC010000279.1 GCA_023230535.1 Alkaliphilus sp.
AATTTCATTTTCATCGTTAAAGTTATTCATATAATATACCCCCAAATCGAGTTATAGCGTTTGTCCATAAGATACATGACAAAAATAGAGTTGCCATAGGCAAATAGTTCTTTATGAATCGGGCTCATTCTGTCCGTCTCGGGATGGCAAAATATGAAGCCTTCATAATAATAATGAAATGGATATTTTTGATTAAAACCGGTATATATTGCTGATTCTATCCCGATGTGCCAAATCCAAACCTATATCCTCTCCTATAATAATTTTCTCATCATCCAGAATATTCTTTATGGTTGCAACCGCCAACTCCGGAAAGTTATTTTCTTTGCTTAAATGAGCCAATAATATAGACCTAACATTTTTATTTACTAAATCTATTATGGCATCGCCCGCAGCCTCATTGGACAAATGTCCAACATCCGAAAGTATCCTCCGTTTCAAATAATACGGATATCTGCCCACCTTTAACATTTCCTCATCATGATTCGATTCTAATACAACGAGATCGGAATCTCCGACCTGCCTTATAATACTTTCATCAATATAGCCCAAGTCCGTGACAATACTGATTTTAACATTGTCTTTTTTGATGCTGAATCCGACCGGCTCATTGGCATCATGTGAAATATCGTATGAGCTTATATTAAAATCCCTGATATTAAAATCTTCTTCCGAATTAAAACATCTGATATTATTTTCCCTAATCTCTCCGATTTTAGTATCCATACCTTCCCATGTTCCTTTGTTGGCATATACGGGAATATTATATCTTCTTGACAGTACACCAACTCCACATATATGGTCATTATGTTCATGGCTCACTAAAATTGCGGTTAAACTCCTCGGATCGATATCTATCTTTTTTAATTTGTTTTCTATTCGAATACCGCTGAGCCCCACATCAATCAATATGGAACTCTCACCATCATTTATTAGATGACAATTTCCACTGCTTCCGCTGGCCAGAGAACAAAAAAATATTGCCATGTATAATTCCCCCAATTTATCCGATAAATAATAGCCTTAAAATCATATTATGTCATTGCTTCAATTTCAAATTCCTCTATTTGTTCTCTCGTAACATCCGCCCCTAAGTTTAATAACTTTTCTTCTAACCGAGCATACCCTCTGTCTATAAATTGAACATTTTCTATTTCCGTCTTTCCCTTAGCCATGAGAGCAGCTACCACCAGAGAGGCACCGCCTCTCAAATCCGAAGCTACCACCCTTGCGCCTGTCAATTTTTCAACCCCGTGAATGACGGCCACCCTTCCTTCCACCTTTATATTGGCCCCCATTCTCTTGAGTTCATCCATATGTTTAAATCGCCCGTCAAATATTGTTTCCGTCACTATCCCTGTGCCTTTTGCCGTAGTTAAAAGACTGCTCATCGGTTGTTGTAAGTCTGTTGGAAATCCCGGATATACCAAAGTCTTTACGCCGACACTCTTCAGATCCCCGGATGATATTACCCTGAGGGATTCCCCCCCCTCCATAACCTGCACTCCCGTTTCCTTAAGCTTAGCAATAACCGCCTCTAAATGTTTCGGTATAACATTGTTCACCAACACATCTCCACCGGCGGCTGCCGCCGCTATCATATATGTTCCCGCCTCTATTTGATCCGGAATAACCGTATGTACGCACCCTCCTAATTTTTTTACTCCCCTAATCTTAATCACATCCGTGCCCGCACCTCTGACATCCGCACCCATACAGTTTAAATAATTTGCTATATCAACTATATGCGGTTCCTTAGCGGCATTTTCTATTATAGTTGTGCCTTCCGCCATAACAGCAGCCAACATTATATTGATAGTTGCACCTACACTGACAACATCCAAATAAATTTCCGCACCTACCAGTTTTTCCGCCTCCACCGATATTATTCCATGTTTTATGTTTACCCTCGCTCCTAATGCTTCAAACCCTTTAATATGTTGATCTATCGGCCTATTTCCGATAGAACAACCGCCCGGATATACAACTCTGGCTTTTTTAAATCGCCCCAATGCCGCACCTAATAAATAATATGACGCTCTCAACTCTTTTGCCATTTCATAATCCGCATAACATTCCTCCATATTCACAGTATTTATTTTGAGCGTATTTGGGCCCGAATTTTCCACATCAGCCCCCAAATCCGAAAGTATATCGGCTAATATTTTAACATCGATTATTTGCGGTAAATTATCAATAACACAGGTATCCCCCGCCAATACCGTAGCCGGTATAATTGCTACGGCAGCATTTTTAAATCCACTTACATTGACAGTTCCATATAATTTTTTTCCACCTCTAATTATTAATTTTTCCATATGTTAACTGACAGAAGTCAATTGTTCACCATCCTTTTTTATATTGACATACATTTTAGTTTATTTCTACTAACTATATCATAAATATATTCTAACAGACCATTAATTTTTGAAATCATATGTATCTATCAGAGACAATATAAATTTTACGTATCCTGACCCCAATACTTAATATATTATAACATTTGTTTACTTTTTTAGTAAGTGTTATATAGTCCCAAATTCAAAAAATGAAGAATCTCCGAATGACTAAAAACCGGGATTCTTCGTTGCAATCAGAATGGCAATTTCAACATTTTTTATAAAACCGGGATTCTTTCAGTAATCTCGTATATATCCTGCGGTCTTAATTGTCAATAAAAAATAACCTGAATATCCGGAGAACACCGGATATCCAGGTTATTTATATACATTAATTTTTATATGCCTCTATAAAATATGTTTTCCCGTTTTGTATTGTAATTTTCCATGAAGGAAGAGCAGTTCCCGAATCGATCT
>JALNXC010000280.1 GCA_023230535.1 Alkaliphilus sp.
AAAAAAGCCAAGCCTGATGTATTGAGGACAGCAAGCTGTGTGGTAATTGTCATTGCTATGAAAGGCCACAGGGGACAGTCCCCGTGGCTTTCCGCTATTCCACCGGAAAAAATTCTATATTTTTGGAAATGCAACAGCCAACTTAAACAGATCCCCGTCTATGACTATATCCAACGTTCCTCCCTGTAGTTCTACAAAGCTCTTAGCTATTGAGAGGCCCAGACCGGAACCTTCGGTGGAACGGGATTCGTCCCCTCTTGAAAAACGTTCTGCAATCTCGGAGGGATCAAAATTCATTTCATGGGCGGAAATATTCTTAAATATGAAATCTATTTTTTGTTCTTTTTCTATAACATCTATATATACTCTTGAATTTTTCATAGAATATTTTAATATATTGCTTATAATATTTGCAAATATCCTGTAGGTCCTCCTGCCGTCCAAATTACATATGACCTTATTTTCCGGGGCATTTATCTTAAATTGAAGGTTACTTTCGTTTATCCTTTCTTCTAACTCCCCTAAGGTTTGTCTGAACAGTGCAACCACATCTATGTTTTCCAAGTTAAAGTCTATATTGCCGCTGGTGGCTTTACTTGCCTCGAACAAATCTTCTATCAATATTCTCAGTCTCTGTGATTTTTTATCTATTATATCTATATATTCCTTCTGTGTATCTGATTCAACAGCTTCATTTTTCAATAAATCCACATACGTAATAATGGATGTCAGCGGAGTCTTGAGATCGTGGGATACATTTGAAATAAGCTCCGATTTCATGCGCTCACTTTTTATCTCTTTATCAACCGCTACACTGAATCCCTGTTTTATATTATTTAAATTTTTAGCCATGGGTGTCAGTATGCCCATATCCTCATCAACTCTGATATCAAAATTGCCCCCGGCAACCTGGGTGCTTGCCTGATTTAAGTCTGCGGCATTTTCTATTAATCCCAGTATATATTTAAACACGATAATGCTGTATATAACCGCTAAAATGAAACCCGCGGACCCGCCTGAACCCAATATTACTATGACTAAAAAATTCATCACTGCTATTCCTATCAGCTTTCTTTGATTGTCTTCTCTCAAATCTATGGCCATAAACCTTTTCAGTATTATTCTTATATTTCTGATGATATACAATAATATCTTTCCAAAGAAGCTGTTATTGATGAATCCTTCCTTAAATCCCGTATAGTAAATATATTTTATATAGACCGCACCTAAATAAACAAGTAGGTATAGTATAAAGGTTATAGGTATCCCGATTATATAAAAATAAGGATTTACATCATATACTATTTTTGTAACAGGGTTCATATAACCGTAACTATGGCCGTCAAGCACGGCTACATTGATACCGCATAGCCCCACAAGCAATACCCAAGCGAAAAGTTTTAACTCCAAAGGCATTTTATTAAATCCCCTGCAGATAGCTGTTTTATTTTGTAACGAATACGGTATTATAAAAGCCCCCATGATTAAAATTAAAAGACTTACCCCACCTATTGCCAGTATAAGAAAAAAATAACCCGGGTACGTATAATGCTCCTTCATGCCCAAGACAAATATATCATTATGGCTTTCAAAATCCTGCGGTATGATATATATTGCCTCGAGGTCGGCATATTTCTCCATATTCTTATCATCTAAATAATCGATGATTAAGTCTTTATTGAACCTGGTCCCTTTATCCTCAAGTTCTTCCCCTAAAACAGCCTCTATCGCCGGTTGACCGCTTTCATCGAAGATGATTTTAATATATAGAAGGCCGCCATCTATTTCTGCCTGCAATTCGGCATCCGAAATATGTTGCATATTGGTTAAGGCTCTTCTTTGAACTGTTATACCTTCTTCTGTTTCCCCGATCGCTTCCTTGTTAACTTTACCTTCCGCTGTTTCAGTACCTGTTTCAGTGATTGTTTCGCCTTCAGGATTAATTCCTTCATCTATTTTTTCTCTGTCTTCATTTATACCATTTTCTAAGACTTGCCCCGAATTTTCACCCTCTTCTAAGGGATATATTTTATATTTAACACTCTCTACATTTATATATCTGTCATCAGACCAATCGTTACCCCGATTTACATACCGCTGTAGATGTTTTGTCAAGTTCGCTATGTCGAATGCCATGCTATCGATACCGCTGCTCTCCACATATTTTTTTACATTATCTTTAACAGGAAAATAAATATTCCTTATGGGCAAATAACTTGCTACGGAGACTATTGAAAATATCAGTATCATAAGCACTACTGCAAAGGAGGTATTAAAAAAATTACCGCCACCCTTTTTGCTCGATATAATTCCCTCATCGTTATTGTCTTTTTTGCCAGACATGATCCCTTCGCTATCACCGCCTTTTCTGTCCGGCATGATTTTCCTATCATTGTTACCTCTTGCATCTAATATGGCTTTTTCTTCCCCATCATCCTTTTTGTCCGATGTGATTTCCTCACTGTTGTCGTTTTGGTTGTTCAAATTTGTATCCAACACCCCACACCACCTTTAAATATTTCGGCTCTCCCGGGTTTATTTCTATTTTTTCTCGAATTCTCCTTATATGCACCGTTACAGTGTCCGGATTATATGCCGGCTCTTTCCATACCTTTTCGTATATCTCTTCTATGGAAAATACTCTGTTCGGATTGCTCATCAATAAATATAAAATTTTATATTCTAAGGGAGTTATTTTGACTGTTTCACCGTCCACCATCAGTTCTTTACTATCATCCCTTAACTCTATGCCATTTATTTTAAGTATGTTTTCTTTTGCTATACCGCCGTTTGAATAATTTGTGT
>JALNXC010000281.1 GCA_023230535.1 Alkaliphilus sp.
CCATTATTATATGGTCCCAACATGCCGATGTCAAGAAGACTCCCTTGGTTTTTTGCAAAATACAAAAGAACGACGAGACAAAGGGAAGGCCAAGGGGTCTGACCCCTTGGCCTGTTTAATTTTTTACCTGAACCTACTGAGTAAAGAATTAAAGAAATTCCTTATAGCCTCTAAAATTCTCTGCAACAAAGATTTTACCTGTTCGTTGTCTTTTAAGGTTTTATCCAATTTTTCACCAATTCCCTTTAATTGGCTTTTTATCTCTTCCGTATTCAGATTTAACCTATTTATTTTTTCCATCAATTTAGAAATACTGTCTATCTGTTCCGCATTTAGATTGATATCCAAACGTCCCGCTATATCTATTATTATCTTCTTTATATCTTCAGGGCTTTTTGCCCCTTTCTCCACAACTTTTTCCTTGACCGATTTCACCAACTCAGTGGCCTTTTCTTTGCCTATCTCTTCTCCAAGTTCCCCTGTTTTGATAACCTCTTCATTTGCTGTTTTTTTCTGTTCTTCACTGATCTTCTTGCCCGAGGCCTGTTCAAAGGCTTTCAATATCCCTGTGAGTGCCCCTGTTCCCGAGACTGAAAATGGAGCTGCGGCAATCACTTTGGCATCTTTTACACCGGCCGTAACCAAGGCATTCCTGTACATCTCTTTAGTCACCCAGGATATATTATAGGTTTCAACATCGATTCCGGAGCCTTCTCCTAACACTTCAACATATGCGGATGATATGGTGATTTTGCCTATCTGTTCCTCGGGTGCTATGCCCTCCAAATATCTTCTTTCCTCCTCGTTGGTTACCTCTATTATTTTCACCGTTCCTTCGGATACATTAAAGAGATCCAAGATTTGCTTTCTCTGTGCTTCATCTAAATTTTTAGCTAAGGTTACCACTATGGTGTTGTCCGCATATGCAAAGATATTAAACATAACAATAAAAATTAACATTTTAATTATATGTTTTGTTAAATTTTTTTTTCCCATATATACACCTTCCCTGTTTTATCTATAATAAATTCAGCCGATTTCTTCTGCTATACAATATTCTGATAATAGTGACTACTTTAGTATTCCCGAAAACAATACAAAATACTATATAATTACCTTATATCATAAACCGATATATTAATACGCTTTAGCCAAATATACCATGTGTTTGGCTTTTCTATCACAAAATGCACACTTGTCTCCCAAGTTTTCCTGCTCAAACGGGATACATCTTATAGTGACGCCGGTTTTATCTTTAATGTTTTCTTCACACTCTGTTTCCCCGCACCACATTGCTTTGACAAAACCCAACCGTATGTCCATAGCTTCTTCCATCTCATCAAATGTTTTTATTATATAAGTCCTTTCATCCCTCATGGTTTTAGCTTTATATAGCAAATTATTATTTATATCCTGCAACAGTTTTTCAATAGCCCTTTCTAAATCATCTAAGGAAACAGCTTCTTTTTCTAATTCATCCCTTCTGAATAATATTGCCTGGTTTTTTTCCATATCTCTGGGGCCTATTTCTATCCTTATGGGAACACCTTTCATCTCCCATTCATTGAATTTCCAGCCGGGAGAATAGTTTTCACGGTCATCCAGCTCAACTCTGAATTTGTCCTTGAGTTGGTCAAATATCTCCTGTGCCTTATCCAGTACCCCCTCTTTATGAAGTGCTATCGGTACTATAACAACCTGAACAGGGGCCACCCCCGGAGGTAACACCAGCCCTCTGTTGTCCCCATGGGTCATTATAATTCCCCCGATCAACCTTGTGGAAACGCCCCAGGACGTATGATAGGGATATTTAAGTTCTCCGTTTCTGTCTGAATAGGTTATATCAAATGCCTTTGTAAAATGTTGCCCTAAATTGTGTGAAGTTCCGGCCTGCAGTGCTTTGCCGTCATGCATCATGGCCTCCATAGTATAAGTGACATAGGCTCCGGCAAATTTTTCTTTTTCGCTTTTCTGACCTACCACAACGGGCATTGCGAGCAATTCTTCCGCGGTTTCCCTATAGATATCCAACATCTGCAGGGTTTCCTCCTCTGCCTCCTCATATGTCTCGTGCAAGGTATGACCCTCCTGCCATAAAAATTCGGAAGTCCTCAAAAATGGTCTCGTGCTCATCTCCCAGCGTACAACATTACACCATTGATTATATAAAAACGGTAAATCTCTATAGGATTTTAACCATCTTGAATACATTTCGCAGATAATAGTCTCCGATGTCGGCCTGATACAGAGCCTCTCTGCCAGTTCTTCGTCCCCGCCATGGGTAACCCAGGCTACCTCAGGGGCAAAACCTTCTACGTGGTCCGCCTCTTTTTGTAACAGGCTTTCCGGTATCAGCAGTGGAAAATAGCAATTTTTATGCCCGGTCTCCTTAAATTTTTTATCCATATAACTCTGTATGTTTTCCCAGATAGCATATCCATAGGGTTTTATAACCATAAAACCTTTGATCGGTGCATAGTCGACCAAATCGGTCTTTTTTATGACATCTGTGTACCATTGTGAAAAATCCACCTCCATCGGTGTGATCTCTTCAACAAATTGTTTATCTTTTTTTGACATGCTTATGTCTCCTTCCTGATTTTTATATATGTTTTTTAGGGCGGACACATGGGTCCGCCCCTACTGTGCCGGATGGTGATTTACAGAGCGGACACACGGGATCACCCCTACTTTTTAATTATGCTGACTATTGATTTAGCGGCTATCCCTTCACCCAAGCCTATAAAACCCAATTTCTCCGTAGTTGTAGCCTTAATATTTATTCTATCAACCCCG
>JALNXC010000282.1 GCA_023230535.1 Alkaliphilus sp.
CCATTTTTCCTATTAATGAATATGTTTTATTGCATACGGAATGTAGGAGCCCGGATGCGATAGCATTTTTGGGGGTTCCTTCTGCTATCAGGCTCACAACTTCGGATTCCGCAAAAACTGTACACATGCTGTTGATATTGGCCGGTTTTGCTCCCGATGCCAGCTGTGAAAGTTCATCAATATCTATCTCTAATGCATTTGACATCACTTGTAAGAATCGTCCTGTCCCGGCTGCACATTTATCATTCATTAAAAAATCAACAACATTACCTTTTTTGTTTATTTTAATAACTTTGCTGTCCTGTCCGCCAATATCTATAATCGTTCTGATATTAGAATCTATATAATGTGCGCCTCTGCCATGGCATGTGATTTCCGTAATTTTTTTATCTGCAAAGGGAAGGGATATCCTCCCATAACCGGTTCCTATTATTGTACCGATATCGTCTTCAGTGATATTAAGTTTTTTCATTATATTTTTTAAAAGCTGCATGCCCGATTCTTTTGGGCTCCAGCCTGTGGGCATAAGTGCTGTTACAAGAATTTTTTCACCGTCATAGGCTGCGGCCTTTGCTGCTACCGATCCTACATCTATTCCAACGCTAATCACCAAATCACTTCCTTAATTAAATATGTATTTCTGTTTAAGCCGTAACTGCACTTACCATGGTCTCTAAAAAGGCCTCTGTTCTGACTTTGATTTGGCCTACATCGGAATCGGAGTAATCTGTTTCTATTTGTAAAAATGGAAGTCCAAGCTCATCCTTGACAAAATTTCGCACAGTGTATGATTCTACATTATATGTATGACAGGCTATCCAGGTAAGATCCACTACACCATCTACTTTATATTCTTCTACCAATCTTTTAATTAAGTCTAATCTTCCTTCATTGTATGTCATGCAGGAACAGGATGTGGATAAATACTTTTCCGCAATCGCAGTAATCGGATCTTTAGTTTCATCTATTAATGTATCTAAACCTTTATAGCCTGTACAATTTTCTAAAGCTACAACACTTGCCCCGGATTCCTCTAAGATTTTTAATACCTTTTCAGATCCGCTTCCAATGGGGCATCCTGTTAGCAAAATACGTGGGGCATTTTCATCGAAGGCATAAATACCTTTTTCCATTCGTTCTTCAATTTCGGTAATTAATCTTTCTATAAGTTCTATACCGGCTTCCTTATCTACGTTAAAACCTTTTAACCATTGTGCGAGCATCATATCCATACCCGTTAACGGTGCAGGTTTATGGGTATTTAGTTCATGTAGCCTCTTCATTGCAATCCTTTCTCTGTTCATTAATTTGATAGCATCCCTTAATTTATCGTCTGTAATTTCTAACTCAAATTCTTTTTCCAGGAAATTTTTAAATTTAACCATTTCGTTTTTCCATATATCCAGAGCGTCATCATCTTTAGCTGTTTGTGGTAAATTCATAACATGCATAGGTTTTATTTTTCCCATCAGTTCGTACATTTTCTTTTTACCGTCACATGTAGTTTCCGCTAATAGTACGTCCGAAAAATAAAAATAGGGGCATGTATCTGTAATGGCATAGCCATAACTGGACTTTATAAGTGCACATAAGTTTCTCGGCAATTCTCTTTCGGCATCTCCTACAGGATCTTGCGTTGTTCCACATAATGTAACAGAAATCGCATCGGCTGCTAAAGATATCTCCTGTGGTGAAAATATGCAGTACATTCCTACTACTTTTCTGCCCGCTTCATGCGCTTCTTTAATATTAAGAGAATTTATACCTCTCAATCCCTCTACTTCCTCCATAATCTTTGGCTTCATTTTAATCCCCCTATACTTTTAGTTTTAGTTTAGCAATTCCAACTAAATTTTATCACTATAAACAAATAGCTACCAATTGGAAATACTTATTTGCATCCTGCATATTATTACTTTTATCTATAATCCAATTAAGCAATCTGCTTGGTATCCTTGACATTCATCTCTTTATTGAGATTGTCTATATAAATGTGTAACCTTATTAGGAAAACCTATTTCCCCGTTTTTACAAAATCCATTATACTATACCATATAAATGCATTTATGATTTTTAAATTAAATTATTATAGGTAGGTGATGGTTGATCAATGAAAAACATATTGGCGACTAAATGGGGTATTATTATTGTTGGTGTAGTAATCGGTGTTTTGGCTTCATTATTGCAGTTTTGGGGGAATCCTGCGAACATGGGCATTTGCGTGGCCTGTTTTGTCCGGGATATTACAGGTGCACTCGGTTTGCACAGGGCTCCTGTAGTGCAATACCTCCGCCCGGAAATTATCGGCTTTGTTCTGGGTTCTTTTGGTGCGGCATACTTGTTCAAGGAATTCAGACCTCGTCTTGGTTCTGCACCGATTGTCAGATTTTTCTTAGGCGTTTTCGCTATGATCGGAGCTCTCATATTCTTAGGTTGTCCTTGGAGAGCAGTACTGCGTCTTGCCGGTGGTGACTGGAATGGCATTCTTGGTTTGCTCGGTCTTGCTGCGGGCATTTGGATAGGCACAAGATTTCTTAAAGGTGGGTATAACTTAGGTGCTGCTCACAAGACATATACATCGGCAGGGTGGATACTTCCTGTAACTATGGTCGGATTTTTGATTTTAATGTTACTCAATCCGAAGATCCCGGGGGAGGCGCAAAGCGGTGTGTTGTTTTACAGTCTTGAAGGTCCGGGTTCCATGTATGCACCCTTAATTGTATCTTTGGTTGTAGGTCTTGGAATAGGTTTTCTGGCGCAGAGAAG
>JALNXC010000283.1 GCA_023230535.1 Alkaliphilus sp.
CTTTGGCCGGGCAAAAGTTCTCCGATGCTCCATATTATGACGTTGTTATGTATAGAAATATCGCCTGAGGCTACAAACCGGACCTGTATATTATTAAGTTCATCTAATAAAATATAATCTGTTACAATGATATTTCTTAAAATATCATCGTCTGTTGTGTTGGTAATTTCAAGGGTAAAATTCCATCTTTCCGGCTTGTCTAAAAATCCTACCAAAGGGTCATTTGATATAAATTTTTGTAGCAGCAGTTGTTTTTGCACCGGGCTAGTAGTCGGTAAAACTACAATCTGAAAATCCCGTGAAGGATTCGAAAAGATTTCTTTATCACCTATATTTCCAATTGCTAGTGCGGTATCAAGGTCTATAAATCCGTTCATGTCAAATGAACCGATTATATCTGCTATAAGAACAGGGTTTTCTAAATTTTTCAGGATATCAATTTCCCAAATAATTTTGTCCCCTACTGATTCGGCCGTTCCATGGGATATATTTATGAATCTAACATCATCGATATTTTCGATGGATAAAAAATCCGTCATTATAACATTTGATATGTTATCACCACTGTAGTTATGTAATTTTATTTTTACTCTCCATTTGCCGGTTTTTCCGGCATTTATTTCTGTTGGGCCCGATATAATTGTTTTTATAATCTCCAATCCTCTGCCGACATTTATAGAAGGCCCCGAAACAATGTCGGTTATTACAGTGCCTGAGGTGTTGTTTCCGATTGAAAAACCTCTGTTGATGAAACGGGTGCCGCCGGCTTCAAAGAAACCTTTAACCTTAAAAGATGCAGTTGCGGATTGCCCTGTGTTTATGGTATTTATGTTCCAATTGATAGTACTATCCTCTATAATAATATCACCGTGGGATGAAGATAAATTTTTTATATCTAAAACAGAATCCAACAGTATGGTGTCTATGATGATAACATTATCGATTGGAACACTGCTTATATTACTTATTGTTAATTCAAACCCCCAGTCGGCTATACAACCTGTAGAAATATTTGAAGGGCCGGATATAACGGTTTTTTCCAACTTCAAATAGGAATTGATAGTATTTTTAATATCAACAGCTATATCAGTGACAGGCCCAACAAATATATTTCCCGAAGGTATCGGTCCTTCGGCCGTGGCAGAATTAAGTTCAACAGTCCCCCCACATTTAAAGGTGACAAAAGTAATAATAATAGGTGAATCCTTTAAAGGGACATCCTCAGTTTTGAGTATAAGTAAGCCTTCCTGGATTTCATAGTTGACTTTTGGTTGCAACACTCCGTTGACAAACAGGTTAAAATAGGAGACACTGTTGGGATCAAGGATACCTCTATCCCCGTATTCTTTTATTTCATCATCGTTTGTGTAGATTTTTTTTATGCCGTCGGAAAGGGCATTATATTGATAGACATCAGCATATAGCATCCCTTGTTCATTACTGAGGGAAAAGATTTTACCGGCCGAGGTTTCATATTGTCTTCGGGGATATTCCCCATTTATTGAATTTTTATTTTTAAAATAAGAAATAATATTCGAAAAATTGGCTCCGGACATATTTATCACTCCAAAAGTAAGAGTATATTATATATATGAATAAATAGATGCTTTCAATACATGTATACATATTTAAATTAGTAAACAGCAGGTTATTGAAAAAATTTATGAGATAAGAGGATGCACATAATCATGTACATCCTCGAATATTATAATTAAGTTATTACGGTATTATCGGCACTGCTGACCGGGACGAAATTAGTTACAGTCAGGGTAATTAGAGCACCCGCAGGAATTGTTTCTGCATCTGTAATTACAAGCTCAGTATTTAGTTCTTCAATTGAGTATAGGTCTTTTTGTTGTAATGCGCCGTTTATAAATAAACAGTAGTAACCATTGTCTGTGGCTAGGGCTTCAAAGGCGGTTGCTGCGTTACCTTCATCGTCAACAAAGCTGCTGGCCTCAGCTGTAAGGGTGCCTTCATCGATATCTTCGGGATCTAGCTCATAAAAATATTGTTTGACATCCGGGTGAAGGTCAGTGGTTAGAATACTTTCAACTTCTATTTTAAGTTTGAACAGTTGTACGGCCATCATTGTCCTCCTTTCCGTTGTATTTTGTATCTGTTTTCACTTTAATATATTAAACAGTTTGTCGGTTTGTTACTAATTCTCAAGCATATTTTTACGGATCGGAAAAGAAGGATTTTAAACTCTTATTTTTTTACAATATTCAGGGCAAAAACAACTTAAGGCATTCCAGGTTAACCGGGAATGCCTCTCAATTTCAAGGTGCTATTTTAACATAGCATCTACAAACCAGATATTCTTGCTGTAGTGTGCTACATAATCTTCGAACATAGCTACGGTCTCAAAATCTCCTTCTTCGTCTGCCGTATTTCTGATATCGGTTGCCAAACTTCTCATTGTTTCCAAATCGTTTTTAACAATTTCCAAAGATTCGATTATAGAGAAATCTTTTGCTTTAACTTCTTTGACAGTGGCATTTTCTAAATATTCTGCCATAGTGGATAATGGCATTTCATTTTTTGTTTTTAATAATTCCGCTACTTCGTCGAAATCTTCAAAGGTCTGATCGTAAAGCTCTTCCGTAAAATTATGAATACGCATGAAATTCCTGCCCACTACATTCCAGTGAACATTATGTAATTTTACAGTCAGCACAGCCAAATTTGATAAATATTGCTGTAACAGTTTAAAATGTTTCATAGTAATCCTCCTCAATATTTGTTATTAACC
>JALNXC010000284.1 GCA_023230535.1 Alkaliphilus sp.
ATTGATATTTATTATGAATATATTTAATGTATTTTCATATGATAAGTCTATATTGCCATATTATATAAAAATAGGATTATTTTTTGGTTCAACGGCAAAATCGGAATTGTCGATAAAAAGCGATACAACCTTTGAAGTGGGAATTTTTGATGAATGTGAATTTATCGGTTTTTTTGATTTAAATGAGGACAAAATTTTATTGAGGAAGGACAAACCCTACATAAATGAAAATTTAAACATACATACCGAAGATTATTATCATATTCGGATAGGGAGAGATTTTGCCGATTATACCAAAGCTTATAATTTTTTAAATTCAATCGATATCAGAGATATTGAAATTTATTTATGTTATGAAAACGGGTGGAAAATTTACGGGGGTTCGTATACAAACAAACCGGATGCCGACAATGAAGCAAATTATATAAGCAAAAATTACGGTTGTGAAACCGGAATAATAAGCCCATCCGATACGAGAGTGCAGGTTATGGATGAAAGAGGTAATATTATATTTATGTATGATTCGTCGGATGAAATTTATTTCGTCGGTAAATGTATCGGCAACAATATTCCCTCAGTAAACACGGAGGGAGTCGGCTATAGAGGAGGTATTACCGCTAAAAGATTATCCGGCAGTGATTTGACTATAATCAATAAATTGCCTTTAGAGGAATATCTATATGGGGTTATTCCGGCAGAGATGCCCGCATCTTGGCCGATGGAAGCCTTAAAGGCTCAAGCCATAGCAGCAAGAGGATTTGCCGCTACTAATTTAAACAAATATGAAAGGTTCGGTTTTAATCTGTGTACAACTACTTCTTCTCAAGTATATAAGGGTTATAGCGGAGAACATCCCAATACAAATAAAGCGGTTGATGAAACTAAAAATATAGTTATGTTTTATAACGGTAGATTGGCAGAACCCTATTACCATTCCAACAGTGGAGGATGCACTGAGAATAGCGAGAATGTTTGGACAAACTCACTTCCTCATATCAGAGGAGTGAGGGACGATTTCTCATTGGATGCCCCCCATAGTACCTGGTCTGTTTCGTTTACCAAGGAAGAGATAAAAAATTATTTAGCCGACAATAATATATTTATTGGAGATATTTTGGACATAAGGGTAACTTCCGTTTCGGATAATGATCGGGTTTTATCCCTGATAGTATATGGAACAAAAGGGCAGGAAGTTTTAGAAAAAGAGAGGAGTAGAACTATTTTCGGGCTAAAAAGCAGTCAGTTTACAATCAATTCCGATAATAATGATAATGGTATTGCAGACGATAATGATGATTATATAAAACTGGCTATATCGAGCGGAGCGAATTCTAAACCACAGTCTATTAATTTAAAAGGAAAATACATAATCAATAGCAATGGGATATATGAAATTAAAAACATAGAAGAGATTTTAATATATGATGGAAATCAATATAAAAATGTGAGCAGGGGAGAGTCGATACGGAGGCCCGCTGAAAATATCATACCCCAAAATGTTTTTGTATTTGATGGAAAGGGATACGGGCATGGCTTGGGTATGAGCCAATATGGGGCAAAAAAGATGGCAGAATTAGGCTATAAATATGACGAAATATTAGCCCATTATTACACGGGAATAAAGGTTGAATAATTATGGAAACAGAGGACTTTGATTTTTACTTATCGGATGAATTGATTGCACAAACACCTCTAAAAAATAGAGACGGTTCAAGATTGTTGATTTTAGACAGAGAAACCGGCGAGGCAGAGCATGATTATTTTTATAATATTGTAGATTTTCTGAATTCGGGGGATTGCCTGGTGTTAAATGATACCAGAGTGATACCTGCGAGGCTGATTGGCGAAAGGGAAGATACCGGCGGTAAAATAGAATTTTTGTTGTTAAAAAGGACGGAATCGGATACTTGGCAAACTTTAGTTAAACCGGGGAAGAGAGCAAAATTGGGCAATCGATTTATATTTGGTGATGGGCTGTTACATGCTGAAATTATAAATATAAGTGAGGAAGGTTCAAGGATCATAAAATTTGAATATGAGGGAATTTTTGAAGAGATACTGGATAGATTGGGACAGATGCCTTTGCCCCCGTATATTACAAAAAAGCTGGAGGAAAAGGAAAGATATCAGACAGTGTATTCTAAAAATCAAGGCTCCATAGCTGCTCCTACGGCAGGGCTGCATTTTACCAGGGAATTATTAAAAGAAACAGAAGAAAAAGGAGTAAAAATTGCATATATCACCCTACATGTCGGATTAGGTACATTTCGTCCTGTAAAGGCGGAAAAAATACAGGAGCATAAGATGCACTCCGAGTTTTATATTGTCGATGAATCAGCCGCCGATATTATCAATAAAACGAAGGAGCGAGGCGGTAAAATAATTGCGGTAGGGACCACAAGTTGCAGGACTTTGGAGTCCATAGCGGATAAAGACGGAAAAGTGAGGCCCGACAGCGGATGGACGGATATTTTTATTTATCCCGGGTTCGGCTTCAGGGTTATAGATGGCCTGATCACCAATTTTCATCTGCCGAAATCTACGTTGATCATGTTAGTCAGTGCTTTTGTAGGGAGAGAAAGGACTTTAAAAGTGTATGATACGGCGGTAAAAGAAAAATATAGATTTTTTAGTTTTGGAGATGCGATGTTTATTAAATGAGAAGTGGGATGTGGGATGTGGGATGTGAGAAGTGGGATGTGGGATGTGAGAAGTGGGATGTGGGATGTGGGATGTGAGAAGTG
>JALNXC010000285.1 GCA_023230535.1 Alkaliphilus sp.
AGCCAAAACTTAATCTGGTCCCGTAACCCATAATGATACCGCCCAACAGAGCAAATATCAACTGTTTTTTGTCCTTTATTTTTTTAAATCTAAACTCGGATGCAAGCAGCACGGAAATCAAAGAACCTAAAATCATGGCAATGGCCATAATCATTAAACCGTTATTGAAATATGTCTCCCCCTCGCCTAAACCTGTGCCATAAGTCTTAAAATAATACCAACTGCCGGTATTGATCCCTAATTTATTTAGAAAACCTATACCTAAATATAAAAATGATGTTGTAATTTTCCATGCCGCTCCTGTACCGAATAACAGGAATATATTTAAAAATCCTAATATAATCCCGCCCATCCAATAAGGCCAGGGTTTTTTTAATAACCTATCTTTAAAATCCAATTTGATGCCCCCCATTATCCTTATTTAGCCTTTTCAATATAAATTTCCCACTGTCCTTCTCCCAGTTCTATATAATCTATATAATGGCCTTGTTTTTTGGCCCATTCTACTACATTGACGATGGAACAGTTATGGTCCGTCCGCATGATCAATATCTCGCCTATCTCCATAGTGTTCAATTTTTTGAGTGCCTTCAGTAAAGGAATAGGACAAGCTTCAAACATACAATCCAGTTCATGTTTTGCCATATAAATCCCCCCGCGCGATTTTTATAATTTCATAATGTTATTTTTTTTGTCATACCAACCTGCCAATAGATACAATATCCCTAAAACTGCTAATTGAACCGTAACAGCCGGCAAAAAACCCATATATTGGGGCATATATATTGTTTTTGATGAGAAAATGAATAACTTTTCCCAAAATCCAAAGTGACCGGCTCCCAGAGTAGTCCCAATGACAAACCCGAGCAACACAACCACCTGCATTATGTGGCCCTCTCCGATTCTGATCAATGTTCCGGAAGCGCATCCCCCTGCTATAACCATGCCTATACCGAATAAAAGGGCTCCTATTATCGTATTTAAACCCACGGGAAAAATTTGTCCCGGAATATCATCTATAGAATAATTCGGTATATTGCCGACAGCCTTATATTGAAATATGCCAAATCCTACTGTTGCTATTATTAGCCCGATAATTACCGCCCTGAAAAGAGATGTGTTCCCAATCATTATCGGATCCCTAAAACTTGCGACAAAACAAAATCTGGAACGCTGCATGGTGATCCCGATTAATATGCCGACAATCCAAATTATGCTATATGTTTTATCTGTATTAAAAAAATAATAATAGAGAGCAAAGAAAGCAAGAACCGGAAAAAACAAATATGGCAATTGGCTCTTTTTAGGCTGTATTTCTGTTTGCCTTTGGCGCTTCAACTCCTCAATTCTACTAGATTTCATCGAAAATCCGCCTCTCTTGAAAAACAAAAACAAATTCTATCAACTATATTATACACCAAATATAATGATTGTTCTAAAAATACAAGAAAATACCACTGTTTTTAACCAACTGAGAAAATCTTAATTTTGCAAAAATGTTGAAAGTGTCATTCTGAGCATAACAAAAAATCTCGGTTTTGAACCATTCAAAATTCTTCATTTCATTCCGTTCATTCAGAGTAACGTAACCCGGGGCTCTCTCAACAATCCCGCACAATCAGCAATAACAAAAATATAATATTATCCATACCGCATTTTCTTGTAATCGTGCCTATAATCTGCTATTCTAAATGCGAAGAATTAATTATTACGGCCTCTGCCGAAAGGCTGAATTTTCCGATGAATATTGTGAGATGAAGAGTATTAGATTTGCTAAAATGTGGAGGTGTTGCCCATGGATAATAAAATCAGAATCGGTATAGTAGGATATGGAAATTTAGGCTGCGGCGCCGAACTTGCAGTATCCCGGAACCCTGATATGGAACTCATTGCTGTATTTACAAGAAGAGATCCCGATACCTTAGATTCGAAATGTAATGTAAAACATATATCAAAAATATTAGATTTTAAGGATAAAATTGATGTGATGATATTGTGTGGAGGTTCCGCAAAAGATTTGGACGAACAGGGGCCCATGATAGTATCCCATTTTAATACGGTAGACAGCTTTGATAATCATGCGCAAATACCCGAATATTTTAAAAAGATGGACAAAAGCGCAAAAAAATCATCAAAATTAGGACTTATTTCCGTAGGTTGGGATCCGGGACTCTTCTCCCTCAATAAACTCTTGGGCCGGTCGATTCTGCCCGATGGGCGGGATTATACTTTTTGGGGTGATGGAATAAGCCAGGGACACTCCGATGCTATCAGGAGGATAGAAGGTGTAAAAAACGGGGTCCAATATACCGTTCCGATCCAAGAGGTGCTGGATAGGGTCAGAAATTACGAAGATATAGATATTCCGGCTAATAGAAGGCATAGAAGAATATGTTACGTCTGTGCCGAGGACGGTGCGGATTTAGATGTGATTGAAAATGAAATAAAAACCATGCCGAATTATTTTGTAGGCTATGATACATCCGTATTTTTTATATCTGAAGAAGAATTGATAAAAAATCATAGCAAAATGCCCCATGGAGGATTAGTTATCCGAACAGGAATCACCGGAAAAAACAACAGGCAGACCATGGAATTTAAGCTCACTCTCGACAGCAACCCGGAATTTACATCATCGGTTGCGGCTGCCTATGCCAGGGCAGTATTCAGATTGTCAGAGGAAGGTAAAATCGGAGCCATATCCGTATTTGATGTGTTTTTCGTTTATTTATCGCCGATGTGTA
>JALNXC010000286.1 GCA_023230535.1 Alkaliphilus sp.
AAGGCAAATTTACAAAAAGGCGATCTTGTATTTTTTGATACGGTGGGAAGAATAGGTAATAACATAGGTCATGTAGGGATATACATAGGTGATGGGAAAATAATTCATGCATCTTCGACCAGAGCCGGAATTGTAACAGACAATTTGTCAGATAGTTATTATGCTGCCAGATTTATGAAAGCAGTTAGATTATAAACAAAAAAGGATGTTTTAAATCAATCAAAAACATCCTTTTTCTATTTATGACTTAAAAGTAAATGATTTAAATATTTAATATATGGTATTAAACATCTACATTTTTTCTCTCTCAAGGAATAATTTTATAATTTTATTATATATATATTAAGACAAGTACCCAATAAAAAAGGAATCCATCAATATTATTATTTAATTTATTCTGTATTTTTTATTAAATTCCGGGCTTGTTTACTTATAATAAAATATTTAATTATCATGTTAGGGAGGGGATAATTTTGAAAAGGTCTAAAATCGGTATACGAAGAAAGCAGAAAAAAACTAATATAATAATAGCTTTATTATTTTTATTTATACTACCTGTAATAGCTATAACGCTAGGCTCGAAAATCACCGAATGGTGGGTTATACCTACAATTAATACCGATGACATGTTAAAGTCACCGGAGGAAATTGTTCTTAAAGAAAATGGCGAATCAGGGGATGATATTCTACAGGAAAAGAATGACACTGATTCTGAAATTAAAAAAGAGGAATTAAATCGAGAAGTTGCAAATTTGAATTCTATATCGATATATATGATACAAGTAGCCAGTGTATCTGATAATAAAAATATAGAATTATTAACCGAAGAATTAGGTAATCATAACCTACCTCATATTACATATAAATTAGATGATACGTATAAAATCTATACATTTGCTTCAACCAAAAGAGAAGATATGGAAGGTAAAATAGATGGGGTCAGAGAAATTTATGAGGATGCATACATAGGGCAGATGCATATACCGCAAAAACAAATACAATATTTAGATGAAGAGAATAAAGGTACAAAAGAATTCATAGAAGATATGAATTTGCTGTTAGAATTATTAGAACAGTCCTCGGATAGTTTATATAAATCCGATAATGAAGAATCAAAATCAGGTAAGTACAAGGAGATATTGGAAAATCATCAAAAGCTTTTAGGCCAAATGCTTGAAGGGGTTAACAATACGGAATTACCTGAAGATTTTGCCGATAAAGATGATATAAAAAAGATGATTGAATATCAGAAAAAAAATATTACAGAATCTTTAAAAATAATTGAAAGCAAACAGGAATTGCATAAACTTCAAAATTATTTTTTGGATAATTTATTTAGAACGGTAGAAATAATCAGGAAATAGATATAGATATAGCCCATTTCTAAAAACATAAATTTCTTGGCGATTTCTTTAACCGGTGTAAAGACTTGAAGTATGTCGATTCAGGCAATAAAATAGCAAAATAGAAAGGCACGAATAAAAAAATATGTAAAAGATAGGCTATAGTGCTTGTTAAATGTTAGATTTTGTACTAATATAGTAGTGTAGGGCAATTATTTCATAATAATAAATCAATGATTATAGATTTTTAATGATTTTAAATGTGTTTAAACAAGGAATATTGATACTGTTCATGCTGTTTTATATATGCTTTTATAAATATTCAGTAGATTTAGTATACAATATTTTATTTGCTTATATGTGTTAATTTAATTAATAATCAACATATGCCGGCCCGGCGACACAATATAAATTTTAAAAACTATAATCAAATAACATTTAAGGGGTGAAATATATAATGAAGTCTTTAACCTTTAGGGGCGGTATTCATCCCCCTGGCTATAAGGAAGCAACAGCTCATCTTGAGGTGGAAAAGGCCGTTGAACCAAGTGTTGTATTTATACCGTTAAAACAGCATGCGGGCGCACCTTGTCAACCCTTGGTAAAAGTTGGGGATCGTGTTACTGTAGGAGAGCGAATAGGGGAATCCGATGCCTTTATCTCAGCTCTGGTGCATTCAAGTGTATCCGGTACTGTTAAAGAGATCACTAAAATACCGGACGCTGGCGGCGGAGAAGTTCAAGCTATTGTTATTGAATCCGACGGTTTAAATGAAGTACATCCTTCTATAAAGCCAACAGGAGATATTGAATCCTTGAAGCCGGAAGAAATTGTAGCTGCTGTTAAGGATGCGGGAATAGTCGGTATGGGTGGGGCCACTTTCCCGGCTCATGTCAAGATAACAGAGTTAAAAGACAGGAAAATTGAATATTTCATATTAAACGGAGCGGAATGTGAGCCTTATTTAACGGCGGATCACCGCCTGATGGTAGAAAATCCGGAGGATGTTATTTATGGATTGAGGGCCATGATGAAGGCAAAAAATGTATCTAAGGGTGTTATAGGTATTGAGGATAATAAACGGGATGCTGTCGAGTCTATGGAAAAGGCTGCAAAACAATACCCGAACATCAAGATTGTTGCACTTCATACAAAATACCCACAAGGCGCAAGCGATCAGTTGGTTTATGCCTGTATAGGTAAGGAAGTGCCTGCCGGCGGCAGTTCATCCGAAGCGGGAGTCGTTGTAAATAATGTTGCAACGGCGGCGGAAATTGCCAAAACATTGAGGACAGGCATGCCGTCAATCGATAGAATAACCACTGTTGCAGGTAGTGCTATAGCGAATCCTAAAAATCTATTGATAAAGGTGGGAGTACCTATTAAAGAGGTAATT
>JALNXC010000287.1 GCA_023230535.1 Alkaliphilus sp.
ATCTGGCGACACTTTGGAAGACATGATAATATAGGTATTTTTATCTCAAAATTAAGACACATGGGTTGTGGAAACAGATCTTTTGTTCTTGCTGAGGTGTTTGAAACCTTGTTTGTTTTGGTGGGGGTGTCAACTTATTATATGATTTGTTTTTTGTGTTTTTATAGCTTGTCTGCAGGACAGATTAGATATTTGTATTATTTTCTTATTGAATGGGAAAATAAATTGATGATAAAATAAATTCAATAAGGGTATAATAATTTAATTTCAGGAAAAAATGCTATAAAAACAAATAAATACATGTATACCATTGTAAAGACATACTATTATATAGTATACTTTAGATAGTAAAGAATATATTTTAGTATTGTTATATCTTTGTTGAAATACTATTATATAAGTGTAAATAGGTCTCATCTGATGAAATTGTTCATATATTATAGTATTAGATAGTTAAATATTGGATTCGATATTAGTTTTAAACTTTAGGGGTGTTTTAGATGTATAATCTTATCGAAGAATTTGAAGAATGGATTATGGCTGATAAAAAAGTGCATATAAATGTAGATAATTCAGTTGATTTTTTCGAGAAATTTCCAATTGATAAGGAGTTATTTTTATATAAATATGAAACCGTGGCGGAAAAATTAACAAAAAATTATATTTATTTATATTTAAAAAGAACAGAGCAGTATATCGGTAAATATATAAAGCAGTTTGCTTTTGAAAATTACAGTAATTTAAGGGAGTTTAAAGATGCAAATAACAACCGCTTTATTTATGATCTTTTAAAACTTCTTCAGGAAGAGAATTTTCCTGTGATAAAGGGTCTTATTAATAATGTTGGACGAGGTTTATATGATTTAAAGGCTATGTATAACGTAATAAGGTATTATGATTACTTAATTAAAGATACTCTTGATTATAATAACTATGAGGCAACCCTAGATTTTCTATTAGATTTTCCTCATGGGGTTAAAAGAAAAACCGAGAAACTAAGCAACGACAATCGTGCGGATAAAAGGGCTAAAATAGATATTCCGAATATAGTAGCGGAATTTGCTCAATATTATATGGACTATACAGAACAATCAATTGATATTTTAAAGTCTGCCAGTGAGCAGACTTTTTTTATGAAAGCATGTAATTAACTATATTGAGGGGGTAGGTGGCTACACAATGAAAATAGAACAGGAACACTTGCATAATATACAGTTAAAGTTCTTAAGGATTTTGTCGTTAAATTGCTATGTTGAGGATAATTTTGATGTTCGGGATAGTGATGATATGAAAGTCGAGATGAGCATCGAAAATTATGGGGAAGTTATAAGCAACATTAAAGGAAATGCTTATTTAAAGACTAAAATTGAAGGTAAACGCGGGGAAAAGACGGTTTTCAACATAGAACTGACATATGAAGGAGTTTGTGAGGCTAAAAATGAAGTTGACAAAAAAGAACTTAAATTTTATCTTGAGACACAGTCTGTTCCAATGTTATGGGGATATACTAGAGAAACAGTAAATAATATAATGTTTAAAATGGGATTGAGACCTATTTTGTTACCTGTATTAAATATAACTGAAATAATGAAAAGACTTAGACAGGTTAAGGATGATACCGGGGGAGAGGATTAATGAATGAAGAAGTAGATATTAAATTTGAAGTATTAGATTTTTTGCATGAGGATATGAAGTATTTTGATGGAAGGGCTAAAGGAATAGCAATGATTGTCAATGATGATCCCCAGTTAATAGAGGTACTGGCAAAATTTTTGCTAACGTTTATAGATAAAATTGATTTTAATAAAAGGTATAAGGCCTGGAAAAAAAGATTAACAGCAATCGGGGAATTATATAGTGAAAGTAATCTGGATGATCTAATCGATAAATTATATGATTCATATGATAAGGTACGGGGTTATCATATTGACAAATTCAGGGGATTAATTTTTGAATATATAATGGAAAACCATTATAAAAATATATACGTTGATTTTTCTAAGGGATGCAAGGTAATTATTAACGGAATTCATATAAAATATATCTGTGAGGAAAATGAAAAAAATGATAGGCTTACTATTGATATTGCTGGATATAGCAGTTACGAATCAGAATTTTATGAGGTGAAAGTGGGACCTAGTGGGTTTAAGGAGAATGTTATTATATATTTAAATATGTTAAATGATGCAGCCCATAAAAATAAAATAAGTGGCAAAATTACGGTCGGGTGCATGAGCCTAGAAGTAAAATCGAAACTAATACTAAAATTGAATGAAACAAATGAGGACTATAGCGGGTTGGGCGTTTTTGGTAGGGACGAAATAAGGGAAATCCTGCTTGGGGAAGTAGCGTATAGTTCATAACAAAGAATTAGACAGAGAGGGAATTGGGGGACAGGAGCGACCGAGCCAGGTCGCGACGTTTAGTGGGTGGGAATCCCACCGGGTAAGGCTTAGCCAGCCACCCGTAGTTAGCCTTGGAGCATAGCCGGCAGCAGCGGAATTATTACCCTTGAAAGGGAAACATTAACTTACCGAAGGATAGCGGAGAAAGCAAAAAAGAGAAATATCACCTACTCACATCTCGGATATATGTTAATATCTACGATGTGCAGGGTAGGAACTTTGCGTAAAATCCGTGAACAATGATTTCGAGGAGCTGTATGCGTTAGTTGCGCATGTGCGGTTCGACAAGAGGTAGGGGTACAATTGTGTGAGGGCAAAAGGCCCCGCC
>JALNXC010000288.1 GCA_023230535.1 Alkaliphilus sp.
AGTTTTCATAGGGATAAAAGAAGCAAAACTCAAAAGCAATCTGAATTGGATCAAATACCTGGAATTGGTGAAAAATCTAAATTTGAGCTGATGCAACATTTTAAAAGTGTAAAAAGATTACAGAAGGCGAATTTAGATGAAATTGCAAAAATTATCGGAAACAACAGAGCCTCAAAGGTTTATCTGTATTTCCATAAGGAATTGAAGGCTCAGGAGTAGATTATTTGAAAGCATGTGGAATATAGGACGTAAATAAATGAGAGAAAAAATAGGAAAAAATAGGAAAATTAAATAAAACATATGAAGACTGTCATTAATATAGAAAGTGTAGATAAGTTGGCAAAAGCAGCAGAAACTTTTTTGAAAGCAATTGGTAATAAAAAAACCATTGCTTTTTATGGAGCTATGGGTGCCGGAAAAACTACCTTTATAAAATCGCTTTGTGAAAGTTTAGGTTCCGAAGATAATATTAACTCCCCTACTTTTTCAATTATCAATGAATATCTGACAAAAGATGAAGAAGTGATTTATCATATGGATTGCTATAGAATTGAAAAAAATGAGGAAGCTAATAATATTGGCATGACAGAATATTTGTATTCAGGTAATTTTTGCTTTATAGAATGGCCTGAAAATATCGAGTCCCTCCTACCCGACTCCGTTTTAAAAGTGACTATACACATGAATCCTGATGATAGTCGAACCCTTGAGTTTTCTATATAATTGACTGCGGTGCTTCAACCCCATCTATAATTTCGAATAATTCATTGAGCGTTTCAGCCCTCAACATTTTAATGCGGGTTTCCTTAAAGTTTGGAATTCCTATAAAAACAGGAGTCGCAGCTAAATGCCTTCTGCTATGAATTATACCTTTCAAACGTTGATTTTGCACAGACTCAATTTCCGTATTTTCATCTATGTCTAACCAGCGAATTGAAGAAATAATATGTTCTTTCAAAACCTCTTTTTGTTGATAAAAATCTAAAGCGTCTATCAATTCACCAGTCTGAAAATAATGCTTTACTTCCGCAAAAAACCAAGGTCTTCCAATAGTTCCGCGACCTATCATCACCCCATCTACACCATATTTTTCAAAACATTCCTTAGCACGTTCCGCTGTGGTAACATCGCCATTACCGATAATGGGAATATGCATGCGCGGATTATTTTTAACCTCCCCTATCAACATCCAATCAGCCTCTCCTTTGTACATTTGTGAGCGCGTACGACCGTGAAGTGTTAAAGCAGCAATGCCACAATCTTGCAATTGTTCCGCTAAATCAACTATGATTTTAGATTCCTCATCCCAGCCTAAGCGCGTTTTGACAGTTACCGGTAAATCAACAGCTTTTACCACATTAGCAGTAATTTCAAGCATGCGTGGAATGTCCTTCAACAAACCTGCACCGGCACCCTTCCCTGCAATTTTTTTAACAGGGCAACCGAAATTAATATCTATTAAATCAGGTTCAGCTTCTGCAGCAATTTTAGCAGCTTCAACCATAGAATCAGGATCATGACCATAAATCTGAATACCTATCGGACGTTCTTCGGGGTAAATCGTCAACTTTTGTGTAGTACGATTCACATTGCGAATAAGCGCCTCTGAAGAAACAAATTCTGTATAAAGCATATCCGCCCCATAGCGTTTACACAACAACCTAAAAGCAGGATCGGTAACATCCTCCATAGGTGCTAAAAACAAAGGTTTATCGGGAAATTTTATTGATCCAATTTGCATACAATCTATTATAAAAAGCGTACAAAGTTAATATTAAAATTGTAAATGAATAAAACGACAGTGTTTCAGAGGTTTTGAAACTGTCACATTAAACATCTAAAATTTTGAATTGTTTAAAAAAGCAATAAGACAATCTTTAAAAATTTAGAAGGAAAAATTATCAATTAAAGATGTACTGCATAGTTTGCTTATATTTGCAAAAAAATTAGATGCGCATAATTTTACTTTTTGCACTGTTTATTTTTACGATTTGCATGCCTTACGTATATGCGCAAAACGTAAAATACTCCCCTGCTTGGTTTGGACCGAACGCTAATCCTGTACCTAAATTTACAGATGCACGCATAGCTGATAAAACCACACTTCAAGTCATGGGAGATTATTATTTTGGGTATGGAGATGAGACAGTCAACGGATATTTAAAACTAGAAGTTCCCCTATTGCGCAATCGCATATCAATAAAGGCTTGGAGCAGTTTTTTAGAACATTATCAAGTGAGCGATTCCATCAGTAACTTACGTGATATGAATGGAAATACCAAGGGACGAGCTAATGGCGATTTTTATATACAAACAAGAATTTCAATTTTAAAAGAAAGGAATTTATTGCCTACTATTATCCTTAATTCTACTTTAAAAACGGCTTCCGGAACAAATTTCAAAGAAAGGCGTTATTTTGATACGCCAGGATATTATTTTGATATGGAAATAGCCAAATCTATTTTCTTAAAAAATAAGATATTAAAAGAAATTAGATGGGTTGCAGATATAGGATTTTTATGTTGGGAAACAACCAATAGCGTTCAAAATGATGCCCTTATGTATGGTGGAAAATTGATATTAGGAAACGAGTATTGGCAATGGGAAAACACCCTTGCGGGATATCAAGGTTGGATGCACAAAAATCCAAATTATGGGAGTGATTATGGAGATAATCCGTTGATTTATCAGTCAAAAATTTATTATAAAAGC
>JALNXC010000289.1 GCA_023230535.1 Alkaliphilus sp.
CGTGAAAGCAAAAGGCCCCGTCTACTCTACAGTTTTTGGCCCATTTATTCAACTCATCTTGTGGCTAACTAATTGAACCAATCAAACAAACTGGGGATTTAACTTGGATTTCTCAGCTTTTTTTATTTTAAGCAAACTTTAAGGAACAGCAGGGCGGTTATTACGCAAGTAATTAATAATGGATGTATTGAATAATTTAAGGAAATGATGACGGGGCAAGGCCAATGTCTCATTCTGTTAAGGCAAGATTAAAGGATCCTGAGCATCTTCGGAATAAATTAAAACGCAAATTCGAAAAGGGAATTATGGCTACAGAGGATACACTGTTTCATAAAGTTACCGACCTTGTGGGTGTACGTGTGCTACATTTATATCAAGACCGGTTTCAGTTAATTTATATTGAAATAAAAAAATGGAAGATAAGGATTGGGTTTTTGTTGAGGAGCCGAAAGCCTAAAGTTGTGGCATAGATAAAAAAATGGTCTCTAAATATCGTGATTTACCTAAGTTTGTGTGGGCGAGAAATCTTTTATTGGATAAAGAACATTGAATCGATATTTATATTGGATAGGCCAGTGGATATCAAACATAGCAATGCTGATATTACTAAAGCAAGGGAACTGTTGGGGTATGATTCCTAATAAAGTTTTGGGAGGAGGATTAAAAAGACGATATTTTAATTTAGGGACTCTGAATATGCAAAAACTAAATGGAAATTAAATAATATAATATAATATATAAATATTTATAAGAGGTGAAAAATGAAAAAAAAGATGAAATTTGAATATAAAGATTATGTTGACAAGGAAAAAATCTATATGCATGGGGAATGTGATATGTTTGAAAGAATATCGGATAAGAAAAGAAATATGGTTATTTTTGCCGGAGTAATAGGAGCAGGGAAAACAACAGCATCAAAATACATTGTTAATAGATATGGCTATGTCCATCTGAGTTATGTTGATTTGATTTGGTTGCCAATCCTCGAAAAACGCAAACTTCCGGCTACAAGAAAAAATTTTCAGGACCTAGGCGATGAATTACGGGAGACTTATGGTATTCGTGGGTTAGCAAGGAAGATTATTCCATTTATTCCGGAGAATACATCTGTAGTGATAGACGATATACGACATCCCGATGTTTATGATGAACTTAAAAAAGGTATTGATTTAAATATGCATCTCTTGTTTATAAAGTCTGATATTACAACACGTGCGCTGCGCTTAAAAACTCGTGATAATTTAGGGACAATAAATGAGCTTTTAGATATACAAAAAAGAAAGTCTGAAACATCTATTGATGATTTGGAACCACTTGCTGATTTTGTAATTATGAATGATGGCAGTCTAGAGAAATTTCGCCAAGAAATAGATGAATGTATGAAATTAATTAAGAGGGGGTAGCTATAATGAAGAGTTCTGAAATCATTGATAGTTATCGCGATAAATATATTGATAATATTATCTATTCTTATGCAAGTGATATTGATACGGTTGCATATGTGCTTGGAATAGATAGAAATTATTTGTCATCGCAGGTTCGGCTGCATGTTCCTTGGTATTCTTCAGCTGTCTTAACAGAGCAGGATGGACTGTTAATAATTCGTGAAATTTTATCACATTTGAAGTCCAGTTTGTCAGAATTTGATGTAAATTATCAGGTTCATCGTAAACTAAATGGGATAGATTTAATTGCGGGAAGTGCCAAAGTTGTAAAAAAGCGGACCGAAATATGGATTGAGGATTCTAGCCAAATTAGGCCTAAGGTGTGTTTTAATGAAATACCGGAATCCTTTGGTATTGAAATTCAAAAAACAATGCATTACATACATCATGCTAGGGCAGATACGAAATATCATTTGGGATTAACCCTGGAAAAACATATCGCCCCATTATGTTATGCAGCTTTTTCGGATCTTGATAGAGAATATCTTTTAAAGGCATTAAATGTGTTTTTACCGGACACATGTTCAAGTCCTCAAAAAGTAGCTGTAATGACACGTGCCTTTGGATATAATCCTTTACCTTCAAATATGATGAGTATGTTGTTTTCATGTTCGGCTAATAAATTGAAGGATGAAGGGTATGATTATATTATTACTGCACTTAATCCTTTCTTAGGTTTTCGGGGATCAATTTTTTTAGGAGCAAGTTATTTTCCTTTTGCTACTAGCCCCATGAAATACATTTATGATCAGAATGGCTCTTACTTGAACAGACGAAATACAAAAACTGATGTAGTTGTGCAGAAATATGGGACTCCGCCAATTTTATGGCTCGTTCATCCCCTTAAAAGAAGGGATTTGAATATTTTTGAAAATCGTAACAGAAATATTTTGTACACAATTACGGAGGCTGAGTATACAAATGGATAGTATAATCAAAAAAAAATTAATTATTGAAAAATTACTATCGCATCTTCGGTGTAAATTTGAATTGTCTTGGGCAAATGATACTGTTCATAGTAGTGTCTATGATAATTATTTTGACGGATGCTGTCCAAGGGCTACGGGGCAATGTTTCGTGACTTCATGGTTAGTTAAAGAATTTTTAGAATACAACCTAGATGTGCATGATATTGTAGTTTGCAGGGGACATTTGCGGGACAATCAAAAAGTTATAATTGCTGATCATTGTTGGGTCGAAGGATATATTAGCTGTGAAAAATTTATTATTGATTTAACACAAGATCAATCAACTTCTAA
>JALNXC010000290.1 GCA_023230535.1 Alkaliphilus sp.
GAATTTATTCAATCCGTATTAAAGCCCGTTATCTCCGTAAGTGTCATGGGAATCACCGTATATTCGGCTTATAGGCTTGTATCTTCCGTAGCGGGTAATACCGTATCCACAATTGCCGCTATTGCTGTCGGCGGGATTGTCTACGGGCTGATGTTATTTATTACGGGAACGATAATGGAAGAGGATTTTTTGATCTTCCCCAAGGGAGACAGAATGGCCGAATTCCTTCGAAGGTTTAATCTGTTGAGGAAATAAACAACTTATCACCTTAAGACGTTCAGTATATGAGCCATGGAGATTGATGAACCATAGAGGCTATTGAAAAAATCTCAGTTTTATAAAAAATGTTGAAAATATCATTCTTGGCGCGGCGAAGAATCTTGATTGTTATTTCTTGATTCCTATTGCATTTACAAGGAGGAAAATAATGGGTAAAGTCACAATAGTCGGCTTGGGGCCGGGCGGGAGAGAACACCTGACCTTAGCCGTATATGAAAAATTAAAAGATCACAACAATATATATTTACGTACGGAAAATCATCCCGTGGTTTCTTTTTTAAGAGACAGGGGAATAATTTTTAAAACTTTCGATTATGCTTATGAAGATTGCGGTTATAATAAATTTGAGGAAGTCTATGGGCATATGGCTGAAAGTATTTTGGAAGAGGCAAAAAAGGGCGATGTATTATATGCCGTACCCGGACATCCTTTTGTAGCGGAGAGCAGTGTACAGTTGATTTTAGAAGGCTGCAAGCAGGGAGGCATCAAAAATGAAGTATATCCTGCCATGAGTTTTATTGATGCCGTATTCATGGCATTGGAAATCGACCCTATAGAAGGGTTTCAATTGTTGGACGGGCTTCAACCGGACAGACAAAAACCGAACTCCGATATAAATAATCTGATTGCACAGGTGTATGACAGGTTTGTCGCTTCCGAAGTAAAATTACAGTTAATGCGCCACTATGACGATGAACAGGAAATATATGTTGTGAGGGCGGCAGGGGTGCCGGATATTCAAAAAATTGTAAAAATCCCTCTCTTTGAACTGGATAGAATAGATTGGATTGATTATTTGACAACTATTTTCGTGCCAAAGGTTGAAATTAGTGAAAAAAAGTATTACAATATGAATAATTTAGTGGAAATAATGGAAAGATTAAGAAGTAAAGAGGGATGCCCCTGGGATGTAGAGCAGACGCATGAAAGCCTAAAGCCTTACTTGATAGAAGAGAGCAATGAGGTGATAGAGGCTATAGATCTGAAAGATGATGGCGGGTTAGAAGAAGAATTGGGGGATTTGTTATTGCAGGTTATTTTTCACAGCCAAATAGCCAAGGAAAGGGGTGCTTTTCAATTAGAGGATGTGGTGCATGGGATATGTCATAAATTGATCTTTAGACATCCCCATGTTTTCGGAGACAAAAGCGCTGATACGGAAGAAGATGTAGCTGAAATATGGGCAGAACAAAAATTAAAAGAAAAAGAATTGAAAAGTCGATAATATATTACATAATAAAGCAGGATTTTTAAAAGCAAGATAGAATAAAGCCATACAACGTATTAAAAATTAGCTAAGAAATACAATTAAGGAGGAAATACAAATGAATAAAGCTGAATTGATTACCAAAATGGCAGAGAAAAGCAAATTGACAAAAAAGGATACAGAACTTGTACTAAATTCATTTATTGAAACTGTAGAAGAGACATTAGCTTCCGGGGATAAAGTACAGTTAGTCGGCTTTGGAACCTTCGAAGTCAGAGAAAGAAAACCCAGACAGGGCAGAAATCCGAGAAATCCGGAACAAGTTATTCAGATCCCGGCCTCTAAAGCACCTGTATTTAAAGCAGGAAAAACATTCAAAGAGAAAATGAATAAATAGTTCAAATAAACACATTACAGATGTGGATATTTCAACTTTTGTATTATTGAACATACTATTTGCGATATATAAAAAAATTGTTATATCTGTACTTAGGAATTTCGTCAATTTCAATTGTAGAGACTTTGATTGTATAATTACAATAGGAGGATTTATAATTTCAGCAATCCCTTGGCAATATATTATTTTGTTATTGGGGTTGCTTTTTTATGGTTTAATCTATGAAGGAATCGCATATCTGTCGATGTTAAAACCGGAGACAGTGCAATAATTTTATGGCTTAATCCATGGGGGAACTGCACTTGGGATGAGATGTTTCATACATCCGGGAATTGAAGAAACGTAATGCTCGTTTAGCGGGAGGGAGAATCTATGCGTTTAGACAAATATTTGAAAAATTCAAGAATTATAAAAAGAAGAACCGCAGCAAAAGAAGCCTGTGAGGGCGGCAGGGTATCTGTCAACGATAAGGTTGCCAAGGCCGGTACCACAGTTGAAATCGGTGATATCATTGAAATTCGATTTGGAGATAAGATTTTCAAGGTAGAAGTTACGAATTTAGCGGAACATGTAACAAAAGATTCGGCGAAAGGGATGTTTGTTATTATTGAATAAAGGAAATATGTATATAAATATCTTCACCTCAACATACTAATAATGACTATTAAACAATTGTTTCGGGATGTCATCCCGAAACGGGCAGAATGAGTTTGACCCGTGAAGGATCTCGATTTTTAACAATGATTTAACAGTCATTCGGCAATATTTACGAGGGAGGATATCAATATGCAAAAATATAAAAATATAAATCTGATTTTGA
>JALNXC010000291.1 GCA_023230535.1 Alkaliphilus sp.
ATTATTTCCGCTATAGGTTTTTCATCTTCAACTATCAAAATATTCTTTGCCATGATGAAACATCACCTCATTGAATTAATTAATTCGTATATTTGTAAATCATTCTATTTTTATTTTCTTTATCCTTTATATTTCGTAATAAAATACATTATTTGAGAAAATTTAACTAAGCCTCCACAAATAAATATAGAAACTCATCCATGTTATGCCCTTTGCCCAAGAAAGCTATAATATCTATTAATTTATCCAATCCATGATTGTCTACCATATTTTTGACCAATCTGAACGATTGGGTATAGGCCCTATATTGATTTAGACCATAAAAATTGTCATTCAGTTCCTCTATTGTATAGATATTTGTATCCGTAAATACAACTTCCCTCCCCCATTCATAACCGTCAATCATATATTCAAAATATAGGCTGACACCTTCGGTAAACCACATAGAAAAATTCCCGTTACCGATATGATCCGTAAAAAGATGTGTCAATTCATGGAGTACCGGGCCCTTATTATAGAATATATATTCTAATTTTTCATCCTCTGTCTCCTCTATCCAAAGTCCGGGGTTTAAAATATGGACACTGTTCCCATAATAAACACCCACGGGAGGCTCCCCTTTTTTTAACATGGTTGTATTCATCATCAAATCCATATTATTGTATATGACCACCAATATTTTATCTTTAAACTCATACTGAAATATATCGGTAATCTTCTTGTATTTGTCCGCAGTCGTATCTTTGATGAATTCCAGTACTCCATTATCTATATTTTCATATCTGAAAACAAAAGCATCTGTTTCCGTCTGATTAAAATTGCGTGTTTTATACAGAACAATTTTATTTTCTATACCTCTGATTAAAGGCCTCGGACCTTTCAAAATTTCATAACTATTTAGAACATTAAACAATATCGGCCATATGATTAGAAAAAAAAATATAAATATAACCTTAGGAGTATATGTTTTATCTGTTCTTTGTATTATCATGACGGCCCCCTTTTAGTAGATGTCGGAATATCGAAAATCAAAGTACCGGAATTCTACCGATATGTTTACCTGCATGATGTATTTATTATATCATATTATTTTATAACCTACCATTGATAGCAATTTAGGAATATATGGAATCTGACCCTGTTAAAATTATTTCAGCTATTTTCATCACCCCCCATGCCTTTCTGCATAATTTATAAATATAGGATAGAAAAGGGAGGGTGAAATATGTTTGAATATGAAGGCATCGTGGAAGATCTGGTTATGGAACATCTTCTCAATACCGATGAGGAAGAGGTTCCGGTTATTATTTATGGAAAAGATTGCACATGTGATGATCTGGAAAAACATGTGTCAAAAATAGGGGGAAGGATAAAGCATATACTTCCTATAATAAATGCGGTTGCAGTCTATATGCCTACCTCTAATGTCAAAAGTATGGCAATGGAAGATATGACTAAAAAAATTTACCTGGATGATTATGTATATAAATTAATGGACATAGCCTCTATTACGGTGGGTTCCGACTTTGCCAACGAGTATGGATTAACAGGTGAAAATGTTTCTGTCGCTATTTTAGATACAGGTATATTTCCCCATGAGGATTTGACAACCCCTTATAATCGAATCATAGGGTTTAAAGATTTTATCAGGCAAAAAGATCAGCCCTATGATGATGACGGTCACGGCACTCATGTATCGGGAATTATTGCCGGTAACGGGTTTTCTTCCAAAGGAAAATATATGGGAATAGCACCGGATGCTAATATTATAGGTGTAAAAGTCTTAAGAGATGACGGTAGCGGAAATATTTCAGATGTGATTGCAGGTATTCAGTGGGTTGTTAACAATAAAGAAAAATATAATATTAAAGTCCTCACTCTATCTTTAGGGACAAAACCAAAGAACAAATATGAAAATGACCCCCTCTGCCAAGCTGTAGATGCTGCTGTCGCATCCGGTATTACGGTGACGGTAGCCGCCGGAAACAGCGGCCCCAATCCTTCTACAATAACATCCCCTGCCATAAGCCCCAATGTAATTACGGTAGGTGCTTGTGATGACCGTAAGGCCTCCCGACCCGGAAATATTACCATCGCAGATTTTTCCAGTGCCGGCCCAACGCAGGATGGGTTTAAAAAACCGGATATTTTAGCCCCGGGGATTGGGATTAACTCCTTAGCAAATAAATCTTCCGAATATAAAGAATTATCGGGCACTTCTATGGCAGCCCCTGTTGTAGCGGGATGCGCCGCTTTATTATACGAAAAAAATCCTCAAATGACACCCTTGGAGATAAAAAGGATTATTATGGATAATGCCGACAACCTCGGGCTGGATCCGAATAAACAAGGAGCGGGGCTTCTAAATATTAAAAAAATTATTGATACTATTAAACCGGAGTCACCCGAAAACAAACAGGATGACCCACATATCAGTACAGATACAAGGCCACTTTTATCCGATGAAATGTTTTTGATATTGCTGTTGGTTATTCTCATATTGATGCTATAATCCATACATTAAAAAAGCCTACAAAAATTATTTGCGGGCTTTTTTTAATGATTTTATATCTTCCATTCAAAGTTGTACGCTATGCTTGGCACACCTAAAAAGGTGCAACTTCTTTAAAGGAATTTGCACCTGATTTTATTTATTCGTATTCGGAACTACAACAACTGTTCCACTGCTAATATCTGACAAA
>JALNXC010000292.1 GCA_023230535.1 Alkaliphilus sp.
ATGCTATTATGGACCGAATCGTCTATGATGCATATAAAATAAATATCGAAAGTATTGATCCTTCAAAGGACCTCTCTATGCGAAAGGTATATGGCCTTGATAAAAATCAGGCACAATAACAAAAATTAGGTGGCTCTGTTAGTCCGGACAGGTGGCTCCTGCCATACCGGACTGGCGGCTCCGCCGCACCGGAATATTCAGAGGAATACAAGGACATTTGTGAATTCATATTTTACGGTTACTGCCTGATGGATAATCATGTACATTTGCTGATAAAAGAAACCAAGGAATCCGTTTCCGGTATAATAAAGCGTATCTGTTCCAGTTATGTATATTGGTATAATGCAAAATACGAAAGATGCGGCCACCTTTTTCAGGAGCGTTTTAAAAGTGAGGCGGTGGAAACAGATGGTTACTTTTTGACTGTCCTTCGCTACATTCATCAAAACCCCATAAAGGCAGGCATAGAAAAAAACATTGGGGAATACAGGTGGTCCAGCTATGGGGAATACATAACAAATTCAAGGATTGTTGACATTGATTATGCACTCAACTATTTTTCAACGGATCGTTCGAAAGCCATTAGCCTGTTTGTAGAGTTTATGAATGCGGACAATAAAGATGAGTGCTTGGAAGATGTAGTGAGAGTTAAATTAACTGATGAGGAAGTTAAAGAGCATATAAAACAACTAGGAATATCAAATCCAACTGCTATTCAGCAGTTAGACAAAGCAAAAAGAAATGATACTTTGAGAAAGTTAAAAAAGGTGGATGGAATTACAGGCGTGCAGATTGCCCGAGTAACGGGTTTATCCAGATGCATTGTATCACGCGCTTAGGTATCAGAAGGGTTTTCGTTTTCCTCAGATGAAGATAGTCATTAATCTAGCCCCAAGTGATATGAAAAAAAGTGGTTCTCATCTTGATTTAGCTATGGCTGTCGGACTTTTGGCGGAGACTAATCAGTTAAAAGCCAAGGAACTGCAAAACTACGGTTTTATTGGAGAATTGTCATTGAATGCGGGATTGAGGCCATGTATTGGTGTATTACCTATGGTGATTGCTGCAAAAGAAGCCGGAATTAAAAACATGATAGTTCCTGTTGAAAATATAAAAGAAGCATCTTTGGTAAGTGGAATTAATATATTTGGGTTCAGAAGTTTAAAGGATGTTGTAAAATTTTTGGAGGAGAAAAAAAGATACCAGTTACCGGTTGATATGGATACGAATATAAAAAAGGATTGGTTTGATGAGATAGATTTTAAAGATGTCCAGGGACAGGATGCAATAATTGAATATGTTGTGGTTGCTGCATCCGGAGGACACAATATGCTCATGGTCGGAGCACCGGGTTGCGGCAAATCCATGATAGCCAAGAGAATTCCCACAATACTTCCCAGTATGACAGAAGAGGAATCGTTGGAAGTAACTAAAATATATAGCGTAGCCGGACTTTTAAAAGAAAGAGGGCATCTCATTACTAAAAGACCTTTCAGGGCGCCTCATCACAATGCTTCTACTAATTCATTAATCGGAGGGGGCATAAATGCTATGCCGGGGGAGATATCCCTGGCCCATAATGGTGTACTGTTTTTAGATGAAATTGCTGAATTTAATAAAAAAACATTGGAATCACTCAGGCAGCCTATGGAGGATCAAAAAGTGACAATATCCAGGGTGAAATATACAAATACATATCCTGCCAGTTTTATGGTTGTTGCTGCAATGAATCCTTGTCCTTGTGGTAACTATGGAAACAGGAAATGTAGATGTAGTGATTATGAAGTGTTGAAATATAGACAAAGGATATCGGGTCCTATTTTAGACAGAATGGATATTCAAAAGTACGTGCAGCCCGTAGATTTCCTAGATTTATCAGGTTATTCTATGGGGAGAAGTTCTGGCGAACTTAAAGAAAGGGTGGAAATAGCGCGAAATATTCAAAAAGAGAGATATGCTCATATAGAAAATATAAATTGCAATGCTCAAATGGCACCGAGTCTAATAAAAGAATATTGTCGTTTAGAAGATGACAGTAAGAAATTGCTAAGGCTTGCCTATGACCGTTTTGGATACAGTGCCAGAACCTTTCATAAGTTTTTAAAAGTGGGAAGAACTTTGGCCGATTTAGAGGGTTCTAAAAAAATTAGGAAGAAGGATATAGCTGCGGCCTTAATGGCTAGGGATTTAGATAAGGAACAGTTGGGGATGTTGGTTTTATAAGGGGGAAGATTTATGCAGTATTGGGTTTGGCTGAGTTTGTTAAAAGGTGTGGGGCCTGTTACACAAAAAAGATTATTGGACTATTTCGGGGACGCCGAATCTATTTATAACGCTTCTAAACCTGAATTAATAAAAGTGACGGGTGTAGGGGATTCCTTATCTGAAACCATAAAATCAACATCTTTGGAAGAAGCCAAAAGAACTTTGGAAAATGCGAATAAGTTAAACATAAAAATATTAACATATGATGATTATCTTTATAATATAAAGGCTAAATTATCTCCTCATTCCCCTGCTGTTTTATATTATAGGGGGAATTTATTACCTGACAGTATTGGAGTAGGTGTAATAGGTGCCAGAAGATGTACCGATTATGGTAAAGAAGTAGTAAAGGAAGTGGCGGAATACCTAGCAAATGAAAAAATCCCTGTAATCAGCGGCATGGCTAAGGGGATAGATAGTTA
>JALNXC010000293.1 GCA_023230535.1 Alkaliphilus sp.
GGACCGGGCCAGAATTTTTCCATCACACCATATGCTTTGTCGGGAATTTCCTTTACCAGCGGTAATATATCCTTTGTTTCAGAAATATGAATTATCAACGGATTGTCGGGAGGCCTGCCCTTTGCCGCAAATATCTTTTTTATAGCCTCCGGATTCAGTGCATCGGCTCCCAGACCGTACACTGTTTCCGTAGGGAAAGCAACTATACCGCCCATCCTCAAAATTTCGGCACATTTTTCTATCGAACTATCATCTATATTTTCAGCATCCATCTTCATAATAATTGTATTTTTCATCTGTTAACACCTTTCAAAGCTTCATTCATTATCTCCCCGGCGATCGGTGCCGCCGCCTCTCCTCCGGTTCTACCCTCCGATTCCAATATGACTGCGACTGCTATTTTGGGGTCCTCCGCAGGAGCAAACCCTATAAACCAGGAATGATCCATCCCCGTTTCATTTTGAGCGGTACCGGTTTTGCCCGCCACATTTATACCGTGAATACTCGCATTTTTCCCGGTCCCTTCTTTTACAGCCGCGACCATCATATCTGTTACCTCATCGGCAATAGTATCCGAAATTATTCGGGTCCCCTCGCTCTTGGCAAGAGTTACGGCCATCCCATCCGCATTCTTTACCTTTTCTACTATGTATGGGGCCGGCATAATCCCTTTGTTGGCAAACGTAGAGACCATGGCAGCCATATGTATAGGGGTTACCAGCAATTTCCCCTGCCCTATGGCAACTGTCGCCAAATCGACGGGTTTCATATTTTCACCATATGAGTAACGGCTCTCCGTTATGGGCATGTCCCCGTTTAATGCCTTACCCATCAAAAATCTTTTGGACATCTGTGTAACATTTTTACCTCCAAGCTCTACACCCATTCTCGCAAAATTGGTATTGCAAGATACGATTACGGATTGCCTTAAGTCCAAAAATCCATGTCCCCTCTTATTGATATCGGTTAAGATGTATCCATCTACGGTAATAGTTCCCGTACAGTTATAATCGGCATCTATCTCGGGATTTTCCAATACGGACGCAGTTATAATGAGTTTATATATAGAACCCGGAGGATACAACCCCGAAAGGCTCCTATTGAGTAAGGGGCTTTTTTCATCTTCCACAAGCCCTTCCCATTCTTCCGCTAAGTTGCTCGGATTATAATCCGGTTTACTTACCATTGCGAGTACCGCCCCGGTTTTAGGATCCATAGCTACAATAGAGCCTGTTTTCCCCCTCAATAATTGTTCCGCTTTTTTCTGCAAATTATGATCCAATGCAAGTATCAAATCATGACCTCTGATGGGTTGCCCTATAACAGTTTCCTTAATCTTGGCAACAGTGTTATCACCCGTTAACGATAAGAGATCATTATTATAGTAAAGTTCCACCCCCGTCTTGCCATACTGTTTGGAACTGTATCCTATAACATGGCTGTATAATCCGTCATAATTATACAATCTTTCCATTGTGCCGTCCTCCGACACCTTTGTCTCGGCCAAAACAACACCATTTCGATCGTAAATGGATCCCCTTATGGTTTTGTCCTCTATAGCCCACTGCCTCTTGTTATAAGGATTTCTCGCTATGCTTTCCGCCCTGAATATTTGAATATAGGTCAAGTATAATATTATACTCAAAAATAGAATGCTCATAAATATTATTATATGAACTGTTTTTTTATTGCTTTCCAATCGGGAAAACCTCCCTATCTATAATGTAGGGATGGACCTGTGTGTCCATCCGAAGGTAAAATCAGGCCCGCCGGCAAACCGATATCCGGCTTCCGGACAGTAGGGGTGGACCTATGTGTCCACCCGAAGATAAAGACACGTAGATCTATGTATCCGCCCATGAACCCTTCCCCGAAATTGCCTGCAATATGCCGAAGGCTATAAAAGCGGAAATAAGGGAACTGCCCCCGTAACTGATAAAGGGTAGAGTGATCCCCGTGAGCGGTATCAATTTGATAACACCACCGATTATAATAAATGTCTGATATCCGTATATCAAGGTTATCCCCAATGCAACTATCTTTTTAAAAGTTTCTTTGATAGTTAATGCTATTTTAAATCCCCTATAAATCAATATAAAATATAATAATACCACGGCCATCCCGCCGAACAAACCCATTTCCTCGCAGATGGCGGAAAAAATAAAGTCCGTATGAACCACCGGAATATAATCGGGATTGCCCAGCCCCAAGCCTGTGCCGAAAAACCCTCCCGCGGCGATGGCAAATAAAGACTGGGTGATCTGATATCCCTTTCCGGAAATCTGATCCCATGGATCTATCCATGTGGTCAATCTGACCCTCACATGAGCGAGTGTAAAATAACTTAAAACAAGAATTACCGCTAAGGCACCTATATTATAAAACAACAATCTATAGTCTTTCTCATAAATATAAAATATGCTTATAAATACGACATAAAATAATATGGTCATCCCCAATTCCCTCTGTGCCAGCAATAAAAAGAGATGCAGATAAATTATGGCCAGGAACACATATTTATTTTTTATTATCTGTTTGTTCCTAATCAATTCTCTATAATCTGAGGTCTTACATTTTTTAAAGAAGTCCCTTAAAGAAAATCCGGCTTTTATATGATTATCGCTTTGAAAAGATATAGAATTTGAATCATCAAGTTGAGAAGACATA